>JACVQI010000296.1 GCA_015661095.1 Gammaproteobacteria bacterium | reverse complement strand
GCAGGAATTAATTCATACAATCCGCTAATTTATCAGGTAATCACTGTCGGTACAGTTCTGCCGGTCCGTTCAGCGATCTCAGCGAACTGCAAGGCTATGGTAATCAGATCAAACAAGGCCTGTTGTGTGTCCATGGCCTGTTTCATGACATCGGTTTCATACTGCTCCAGATAGACGCGCAAGGTCGCGCCCTCTGTCCCCGTACCCGACAACCTGTAAACTATGCGGGCACCGTTCGCGAACAGCAGACGTATCCCCTGGTGTTGGTTAACGCTGTTATCGACCGGATCGGTGTAGTTGAAATCATCACATCCGGCGACGACGTACTTCCCAAAGCACCGTCCTGGTAAGTCCACCAGAGCGGCGCGCAAGTGATCCATCAAGTCTTCAGCAGCAAGGCTGTCAATCTCTTCATAGTCGTGACGGCTGTAGTAGTTACGGCCGAACTGGACCCAGTGGTCGCAGACGATCTGAGTAACTGGTTGCCGTTTAATCGCCAGGAGATTGACCAAAACTCTCCTCGCCGCACAGCGTGATACGCCCGGCATCCAGCAGGTTGCCGAAATATTTCCAGCCGGTCGGGGTTTCGTAACAAGGCAGACCCAGTTGCACGGCCACCCGGTCCACCGCACAACTGGTCGGCATGGAACGGGCAACCCCTGATAACCCTTGCCGGTAGCCGGGCAGATAATGGGCATTGGCAGCCATGATCGCCAGGCTGTCACTGGGAGTGACAAAAATATTTTGTCCCAGGATCATATTTCGATCGCCGTCACCATCGGAGGCTGCACCGAAATCCGGCGCTGTCGCCCCACTGTTCATCAACGCTACCAGTTCGTGTGCATGCACCAGATTCGGGTCCGGATGTCCGCCGCCGAAATCCTCCAATGGTATGCCATTGAGGACCGAGCCATGCGCCGCCCCCAGCCGGTGTTCCAGGATTTCGATGGCATAAGGCCCGCTGATGGCATGCATGGCATCGAAGCGTAAAGTGAGGCCGTCCGCGAACATGCCCCGGATCAAATCGAAATCAAACAGCTCTTCCATCAATCCGGCATAATCGCTGACCGGATCGATGATCTCAACCTGCATATCGCCTAATCGGCAAACGCCCAACTGATCCAGATCGACTGCGCCTCCGCTTAGAATACGATATTCATTGATCTGCCGGGATAAGGCATACACCGCATCCGTGAATAAAACCGGCGCCGGTCCGCCATTATCGGTATTGAATTTAATGCCGAAGTCAGCTTCGGGCCCGCCGGGATTATGACTGGCGGACAGGATAAAACCACCGCCGGCCCGGAATTTGCGGATAACAGCGGACACGGCGGGCGTAGACAAAAAACCGTGCTGCCCTACCAGAGTCTTTTGTATGCCGTTGGCGGCGGCCAACTTCAGGATTACCTGTATCGCTTCGCGGTTATGGAATCGCCCGTCACCACCTAATACTAAAGTCTTCCCGGCGAGGCCAGCCTGGAGCAAGACGGACTGAACGAAGTTTTCGAGATAATGCGTTTGCTGAAAGACTCGCACCTTCTTGCGCAAACCGGAAGTACCCGGTTTCTGGTCAGAGAATGGAGTCGTTTTAACCTTTTTAATATCCATAAGGTAATTGTAATAATGTATGTAACGTAATTACACCATTCCGTCTCCTTACCCACCACAGGAAGCCAGCCCCATTTCTCTTCCTGAATCACTCTAAAATGCAGTTAATCTCACTCACTTGAAGACTTTTTGTCCTTCAGGATCTGGATGTCTTCCCTGGTAACAGGCTGGAACTTGCCCAAGCCGCAGGAGCCCATGGACTGGAAACCACCCCCGGTACTATCCAGGACGGTAATGATATCCAGGCTGCATAGGCTGTTGAGTGGTGTTGAGTACATAATCGCCCGGTGGTGATTTAGCATCGGGCAGACATTAGGCAGTTCATTCAGATAGTAATCGTCGGTCTTTGTTATGAAAGCGATATGCTGTTCATCGATGATATCAACACTGTCTATAATGTTTAGCGGCAGGCAAAATCTGGGAGGTTCCGTCCCGGTTGTTTCAGCAGCAAGCCCGGAAATCGCCCATCCTGTTAAAACCACCAGTCCAATTACAGGTAAAGATCTCAGTATCCGCATATACATATTCCTCTGTTGATTTATCACATTTAGATAGACGTTTTGTGCTTTTCGTTCCCTGTTTTAAATATATTTCCAGAATTCAGATTGCTGTCGGATTATCATAAAATACAGTCGCTAAAGAAAATACGCCACCGTCCGAAACTCGATACTTTCGCGAGTAGTGGCATTGGCGAAACTCGTATCCTGAAAAGCGGTGTGTGGAACGCGCCAGGCCCGGGTTTTATCGCTGTCATAAAACTTGAACATCAATACTTCGTCCCGGTTCATGTTCGATAAATACCACCACTGATGCCGGGCATTGTAGTGGAATACATCAGCGGCCATCGCCTTGTCCTCATCCGGGATCGGACCCAGCATTTCGGCACGATCGGGTAATTTATCAACAATAAACATGGTATTCGGCGTACCCTCTTCCAGACCGACACTCCTGGAATCACAAACCGCCAATGGCCAGTCCTGGGGAGCAGGTGAAAAAGTACGCCACAGACTCGAAGCGATGAAACGGCGATAAGGTTTGCCGTCCGGAAAAAACCTTTGATAGATGTCACCGGCCATGGCCTCAGCCCGGTTCGGCGTCATGTCGACATGCGCCTCGCCGGCCGGTGGCTGCACACCGCCTTTATGGGTATAGCCGACCGTCTGGCGCTGGTACTTCGACAGGTCGCCAGAGGTGCGTACCATCCAGCCCAGGGGCGCCACGCAGTCAGCACCGGTCAGTTGCC
>JACVQI010000097.1 GCA_015661095.1 Gammaproteobacteria bacterium | reverse complement strand
CGCACATCCGGCAGCGGTCCGCTGTAATCAATTTCCAGGGTCACGGAAAATTCACCACTCGGATGTTCAACGGAATAGCCGTTGCCGCGCTCGGGTAACACCCGCAAACCGTCCGCCACCGTGCCGGGGATGACGCAGGCCGTGGCGACTGATACTGCCCCCAATACCCCTATCGCGGCATGGCAGGTGTGCGGTATAAACGTGCGCGTGTGGATCATGCCACCGGTGACAGGCGCGGCGATCAAAGTCATTTTCGGTACCACTTTGCCACTGACATCACCGAGCTGCATTAACGGTCCGACCTGCAGGCGGATATGTTCGAGCTTACGCTTCAGTTCCTCATCCTTGTTCAAGGCATCGCGCGGTTCATAACCCGTGCGGCCCAGATCCGCAGCCCGTAGCAGGACCACGGGCATGCCATTATCGATGCAGGTCACCGCTATGCCGTCCACCATGTCGATCAGCCTGCCGGTCGGCAACAACGCCCCGCTGGCGGAGCCTGCGATATCCTGATAGTTGCAGATTACCGGCGCCGCTGTTCCCGGCACGCCATCGATTTTCGCTTCACCCGCGTACTCGACCCGTCCGCCCGGTGTCCGCACGATGACTTCACAGATGGAATCACTGTTGGTCATATAAACAAGGATATTGCCGCAATTCTGCGTCCGATCGGTGGCATTGCCGCCGACCACGACCTGGACGAATTCATAATCAAGGTCAATCCCGGGTCGTTGCGATCGACCGACGATGGCGACCTTGCTGGTCAGCGGGTCAGCACCACCCAGGCCGTCGATCTGCCGGCCGTCTTCAGGACCGACACCACACATCGCTGCCAGCAGCACCTTGTCTCTGGTTAGCTGATCGGCCGGTAGATCGGAGGCCAGGAAATACAGGCCTTTGGAACTGCCGCCGCGCAGTTGCATGTAGGGGATGGCGGTTTGCATAAGATTTAGTGAAACTTTCCAGTTATGGTTGCCTTGTCCGGCGGTAAGGATTATTACAAATTACGCGGAGCGGGAGCAACATTTCTCTGCCTGCGACATCGCAATAGCGCTGGCAAGAAACGCCGTCTGCCACGGTCGGCGACTTGTGAGGGTATCTCTGTGGTACACTCGCGCCAATAAATACTAATAACAAGGGGTTATCAGTATCGACTACGGATGGTAATCACCCACCGAAATCTGGATCCAGAATGAAACGCATCGCCCTGATTGGCCTGTTCATCGGTCTTTTTATCTTCATCTGCCTGCTAATCTGGCAGGGGGTGCTGGACGTCCTGAAGTTACTCCTGGCCTCGGGCTGGGGGTTACTCTGGCTGCCGGTGGTATGGGTTCCATGTTTCATCCCCTTCGCCCAGTCCTGGCGCTGGTGTTTTCCACCGGACCAGAAACCGCGCCTGCCCCAGGCCGTGCTGGGGATCTGGCTGTGTCGTTCCATCAACACCATGCTGCCAGTTGCCACCATCGGCGGCGAAATCGTCAAGGCCAGGCTTATCGCACTCGGCGGTGGCAATGCCAATACCGCCACCGCCTCCGTCGTGGTGGATAAAACCATTCAGGCCTGCGCCGTGGTGGTTTGGGGTTTGATCGGCGTGGCGCTGCTGGTTTATCAGGAGGCCGATAATAATCTGGCCATGCTGGCCACGACCGGATTTATCATAATTTCGGTGGCGGTCACGGTCTTTATCTATATCCAGAAGGCCGGCATCTTTGGCTTCCTGACCAAAGTGGGTGGCTCACTGATTAAAACCGACTCCTGGGCAGGACTCTCCCAGAATGCGAAAATAGTGGATGAGAACATCCGGATTATCTATCAGAACAAGCAACGGATATTGTTCGCCACAGCGTTGAAAACAACTGGTTTTATCGTGCAAACCGGCGAGTTATGGCTTGCCTGTTACCTGCTCGGGATCCCGCTCAATCTGGTGGAAGCGCTGTTGTTGAAAAGCCTGACATCCACGATCAGTGACGTGGCATTTATCATCCCGAATGCCTACGGGATACAGGAAGGCGCCTACATGATGGTAGGCGCCCTGCTGGGCATCAAGCCGGATCTGGCCCTGGCACTGTCACTGGCCATCCGGGTTCGGGAGTTCACCATCGATCCGGCCGGGCTGCTGGTCTGGCATCAGATCGAAACCCGGCGTTTGCTGCAACGCCAGCCATCCTGATGCACACAATTCGGACCGGAATACTCTTTGCCGGTTATTTGTCTTAAACTAACGGAAATCCACAAGAATATTCGGTGATAAATGGAGGACCAGTACCAGACTACGGCAGTGGCGGCGGACGAACGATTCCAGAATCATATCCTGCAAGGGGTGTCCCGCACCTTCGCTCTGACCATCCCGGTCTTGCCGCAGTCGCTGGCACGCGTCGTCAGTAATGCCTATCTGCTCTGCCGTATCGCGGATACGATCGAGGATGACAAGCAATTACCGGATTACCGCAAACGTGAATATTCGGAACAATTCATCCGGGTGGTAGCCGGTGCGGACAGCGCACAGGACTTCGCCACCAGACTCTACCCGGAACTGTCAGCGGAGGCCACGGCGGATGAAAAGGAATTAATCCAGAACACACCGGCGGTAATCCGTATCACGCACAGTTTCAATGCCCGGCAAAGGGTGGCGCTGGAACGCTGCATCCGGATCATGGCTGAAGGCATGACCCGGTACCAGGAAACGAATGTCAGATACGGCCTCAGGGATCAGGCTGATATGGACAAATACTGTTATTTTGTCGCCGGTGTGGTCGGCGAGATGCTGACGGAGCTGTTTTGCGATCACTGCAAGGGTATCGATCGAAAACGTCCTGAATTGATGCAACTCGCCGTGTCCTTCGGCCAGGGACTGCAAATGACGAATATCCTGAAAGACATCTGGGAAGATCAGCAGCGCGGTATGTGCTGGCTGCCCCAGGATGTTTTCGCGCAAAACGGCGCGGACCTGCGGCAGTTACAGCCGCGCACGGAGAACTCGGGATTTCAACAGGCCCTCGGCCAGCTCGTCGGTGTGGCGAGGGCGCACCTGGCCAATGCCCTGCGTTATACATTAATAATACCCGCGCATGAAACCGGAATCCGGCGCTTCTGTTTATGGGCATTGGGTATGGCGGTCCTGACCCTGCGCAAGATCAACGCGAACCGTGCCTTCAGCAGCGGCCGTGAGGTCAAGATTTCACGGCGCAGCGTCAAGGCCACGATAGCATTGACCAACCTGTTAACCAGCCACGATAAGCTGTTGCTCTGGCTGTTCAATCTCATGGCCAGACCCTTACCGGAATGCCAACTACCAGCGGTTTTCAGCCCTGTATCTGAAACCGTCCCGAAACTATAAGGCCCGCTTGAACCAGATCGGCATCATCGCCGCCCTGCAGCCCGAAGCAGCCTGCCTGACCCGGGAAGTGATTGCGCTCGAAACTCTGATCCGCCTGGACACAAATCTCAGCCTGTATGTCTGCGGCATGGGCGCGGAGCGGGCGACTAACGGGGCGCGGATCATGGTGCAAGCGGGCATGGATGTACTGGTCAGTTGGGGCACCGCCGGGGCGATAGCCACGCATCTGCATGCCGGTGATCTGTGCATGCCGGAAGCAATCCTCGGCTTTGATGACAGGGTATATCAGACCGCAAAACACTGGCGTAACTCTGTGGTCAATAAACTGGTGGACTGCCCCTGTGACATCTACCTGGGGCAGATGGCGGATGCGATGCGGGTATTAACCACCGCGGAGGAAAAAACCGGCATCACGGAGCGCAATAAATCCGTCATCGCGGTCGATATGGAGAGCGCCGCCATCGCCGAGGTGGCCTGCGCCAGTGAAAAACCTTACATCGTCATCCGGGTCATCAGCGACACCGCTGGAATGGTAATCCCGGATATCGCCATAAAGATTACCGACCCGTTTGGCCGGGTCCGGCTTGCCAGGCTGCTGCATCAGACCCTGACCAATCCCCTGCAGATCCCCGGCCTGATCAAACTCGCCCTTGGTTACCGCAAGGCCGCTATCACCATGCGCTGGATCGGTGAGCGGCTGCCGAATGTTTTTTCATGAACGCACCAGGTCCGCATCGCTCACCTTTTACCTCCCTCACTTGTGTACGGGAAACTTGTATTCCCGTTGTGACTGGTTTATATAATCTAACTTTCTATCCGAGTGCTGCGTATCCACCATGCTGACCAGACAACAAATCACTGACTTCGAACGCGACGGGTACATCCTGATTAAAGGTTTCTACACCGCCGCGGAGATGCGGGAGATTACGGCCTGGACGGATGAGGTCAGCAACTACCCGGAGCTGCCGGGTAAATACATGATGTATTTCGAACAGAGCCAACTCGATCCGGGCCGGCGGATACTGTGCCGGATGGAAGACTTCGAACCGTATCATCAGGGCTTCAGCCGCCTGTTCAACAGCGAGCGCATGTTGGGTCATGTCGCGCAATTGTTCGGTGGACCTGCGGTCCTGTTTAAGGACAAAATCAATTTCAAACTGCCCGGTGGTGACGGATTCAAGGCCCATCAGGACGTGCAGGCGGGTTGGGATGTCTACGCCCCCCTGCATATCACGGCCCTGCTGACCATCGACCCCTGCACACCAGCGAATGGTTGTCTCGAAGTAGCCGCTGGTCTGCACAAACAGGGTTTGCTGGGTGACATGTGGAAACCCATGTGGAAACCCCTGCCGGAAGATGAACTTGTCTATAAACCTTTACCGACGGAACCAGGTGATGCGATATTTTTCGATTCCTACACGCCGCATCGTTCCAAACCGAATCACACGGCGCAGGCCAGAAGGGTGTTATATGTCACCTATAACAAGCTCGCTGATGGTGACCAGCGCCGCCGCTATTACGACGACAAACGCCAAAATTACCCGCCTGATTGCGAACGGCAGGCCGATAAAAAATATGCTTTCCGAGTCTGAGGCATTTTGTTCGGACCAGAAAATTACCGACTCATGACAAACTCCAAACCCTGGGATGCACGAATTGCTTACCGCCTGATTTACCCCTTGCGCAACAGCGCCCTGACGCCGAATCATTTTACCGTCTTCCGCCTGCTGGTCGGTGTACTGGCCTTTATCGGCCTGGCGCAAGGTGGCTATTTCTGGAGCAATATCGGCGCCGTCTGTTTTGCCCTGTCGAATTTCCTGGATCATACCGACGGTGAATTCGCCAGACTAACCGGGAAGATGACCAGATTCGGTCATTATTTCGATCTCGCCAGCGACGCTGCCGTTAATATTTTATTATTCCTGGGCATCGGTATCGGTTTGATGCACGGCAAGCTGGGCGTTTATGCGCTGCCGATGGGCGCCGCCGCCGGTATCGCAGTGGCCGCCATTTTCCATATGCGGATTTTCATCGAACAAAACATCGGCAAGGAGCAGGCCCGGCAACCACATTACGGCGGCATGGAAGTGGAGGATGTATTGTACCTGCTGCCACTGGTTGCAATTTTCGATCAACTGACACCATTCCTGATACTGGCCAGTTTTGGCGCGCCTTTGTTCAGCCTTTGGGTGCTGAAGGAATATCTGGATCTGAAAAAGAAACTTTCTGCATGAAAACGCTGATCACCGGCGCCAGTGGATTCGTCGGCTCCGCTGTGCTGCGTAAACTGATCGCGGCCGGTCATGACGTACGTGCCCTGGTGCGCAGAAATAGTGATCGTCGTAATCTGCACGGTCTGGTCGTGGAAATAGTCGAAGGCGACCTGACCGATCCGGCCTCGCTGCAGCGGGCCGTAGCAGGCTGTAAGGCGCTGTTTCACGTCGCCGCCGACTACCGCCTGTGGATACCGGACCCCACCACCATGTACAAAATTAACGTCGAGGGCACAACTAATCTACTCCGTCTCGCCGCCGACGCCGGCGCTGAAAAGATAATCTACACCAGTAGCGTCGCGGCCCTCGGCCTGACGGCGGACGGCAGCCCCGCCAACGAAGAGACGCCGGTTATACCGGATAACATCGTCGGTCATTACAAACGTTCCAAATATACGGCTGAGCAGACGGTATTGCGATTGGTCACCGACGAACAACTGCCGGTCACTATTGTCAATCCCTCAACACCGGTGGGACCCAGAGACATCAAGCCCACTCCCACCGGCAGGCTCATCGTCGACACTCTGAACCGACGTATGCCGGCCTATGTCGATACGGGTTTGAATATCGTCCACGTCGATGATGTCGCCAGCGGCCATCTGCTGGCCTATGAAAAGGGAGAAATCGGGGAACGCTACATCCTGGGCGGCGAGAACATGACCCTGAAATTAATAATCGAGGAGATCTGCAGTATCGCCCATTTGTCACCACCGACGATCCGACTGCCCCATAATCTGGTTCTGCCCATTGCCTGGTGCATGGAGCGCTGGGCCGCTGTTTCCGGGCAGGAACCCAGGGCCACGGTTGACGGCGTCAGGATGGCGAAGAAAAAAATGTATTTTTCCAGCGAGAAGGCCAGAAAGAAACTGGGATATAGCGCCAGGCCCGCGCATGCAGGGCTGGTAGATGCCATCGAGTGGTTCCGGGAGAATGCTTATTAAAGTGGAATGAATAAAGGATTGCCGTCCCTGGCAATAACCCCGTCCGTGACTACCTTATATTGTTGTATATACTTCAATATCGTCCCTTCCTGGGACTGCCTCCGCCTCTTCCCTGATGCAAGCCTACTGTAACAACTCCAGGTCGATGAAAAATAACCCAAAAAGGTGACAGCTTTTACCGATTAAGGTTAGATAAAGCAATACTTTTCAAATAGAATATAGAGCCTTAGAAAATTAATATAAACGAAGGGATGAAATGGGTTGTCCCGAAAATATTTTCATTTTAATCCGTGATAAGCGGGACTGGATTGAACTCTGCTCACACCTTCTATGCAATGATAAAAACAACTAGAACCTATCTCAATATTAGAAATTTTTCGTTCAGGCGAGGCACGAGTCTTTCGAAAAGCGGAGTTTATATGATAATAAATGAGCATTTGAGAAAGACGAGAACGAAGCATCAATGAAAAAGAGCAATTTTGAGATAGGTTCTATTACGCAGTCGGAGATGGTTATGACTATCGGGAAACAAGGGCGACGCTTTTGTCTGCAATTTTTTTCAGCGCTTCTGATAATCCAGGCCACGAACCTGATGGCGGCAGTGGAGGAGGAGCTGGAGGAAATCATTGTCTATTCGACCCGAATCGAAAAATCCATTTACGATACTCCGTCGGCAGTTTCGGTCGTCACCAGGGATGATATTCAGACCGGCAGACAGCAACTGGGGCTGGACGAATCGCTGGTCAAGGTCCCCGGCGTCTTCATGCAGGACCGTTACAACTATGCCCAGGATTTACGCATTGCCATACGCGGCTTCGGTTCCAGGGCGACGTTCGGCATCCGTGGTATCAGGATGTTCGTCGACGGCATACCGGCAACCTTACCTGACGGCCAAAGCGGCGTAGACAGCATTGACATCGGTTCGATCGACCGTATCGAGGTGATACGCGGCCCCAGTTCCTCGTTGTACGGCTCAGCCGCTGGCGGCGTGATCAGCATCTACACGGAAGACGGGCCGGAAATTCCGTTCATTGAGGCACAGTATGCCGGGGGTCAGGACGATTTTCAGAAATATCAATTGAAGGCCGGCGGGCAATATGAATCCCTCAATTACCTCGTCAATCTGTCGCGACTGGATTATGAAGGCTACCGTGAGCAAAGCCACACTAAAAATTTCTCATTGAATACCAGACTGAAATACAATTTCGATGAAACTTCGGATTTCACCACCATCATCAATATCTCCAATACTCCAGTAGCGGACGATGCGGGCGGCTTAACGGCACTCGAGGCGGCCACTAAACCGAAGATGGCAAGGGTCAGCAATGTCATTTTCGACGCCGGTGAAGACATTACCCAGCAGTCCGCCGGTTTCGTATACCGTAAGGAAATTGCCTCCCATCATGAAATCAGACTCAACAATTACTATGTCTGGCGCAATTTTGAAAACCGCCTGGCATTCGCCAACGGCGGCAACGTCCAGTTCGACCGGTTTTTCGTCGGCGGTGGTCTGACCTACACTTATGACGGTGATTTGTTCGGTCATGCGAACGATCTGGTACTCGGGTTTGATGCCAATGCCCAGGAAGATGACCGCCAGCGCTATATGAATAACCTCGGTATCGTCGGCGCCCTGACCTTCGACCAGATTGAAAGCGTCGACAGTCTCGGTGCTTTTCTGCAGGATGATCTGCAGTTATCCGACCAGGTGGTACTCTCCTTCAGCGTCCGCTATGATGAAGTGGATTTCGATGTTGCGGATAAATTTATGAGCAACGGCGATGATTCAGGTGTGCTGAGTTTCGATAATTTCAATCCCATGGTGGCATTGCTCTGGCAACCCATGGATTACTTAAACCTCTATGCCAAATATTCCACTTCCTTTGAAACGCCGACCACCACGGAACTGGCCAATCCGAACGGGTCCGGCGGCTTTAATCCGGATCTGCTGCCGCAACTGGCGACCAATTACGAAGTGGGCGCGAAAGGTCAGTTGCCGAATTCACTCAGTTATGAACTGGCGTTGTTTCATATCGATGTGGAAGATGAACTGATCCGCTTCGGCTTGCCGGCTTTTCCCGGCCGGGATTTTTTCCGTAATGCCGGCCAGTCCACACGGCAGGGGCTGGAAGCAGCCATTGCCTTCATGCCCATACAACATCTGACGGTTTCAGCGAACTATACCTATTCCGATTTTGAATATGACGATTACTCCACGACCGCGGGCGTGTTTGACGGTAACGCCATACCGGGATTGCCGCCACACCAGGCCTACGCGGAATTGAATTACCAGCATCCATCAGGCTTTTACGTGGTCTGGGACCTGTTGTGGACAGATGAAATCTTTGCCAACGATGCCAACACCAGAATCGATGACGATTCCACGGTTTCCAATGTCCGGGCCGGCTACAAAGGCGAATGGGGCAAGTGGAATATTTCACCTTTTGTCGGCCTGAATAACATCACCGATGAAAGCTATAATACCAACATCCGCATTAACGATCCCGTCAACCGCTTTTACGAGCCGGCCCCGAATTTCAATGTCTATGCCGGCCTCAGTATCCGTTATCGTTTTGAATAGAATCTGAACAAGTGTTCCTATTACCGCTACTATTTATCATGCAATATTCTCGTCATTCCGAGCTAGATCCGGTATCCCCTTCCCCCTTCCAGGGGGAAGGTAGGATGGGGGTACATAAAATATTACTAGATGCCGGTATGACGGAGCGTGTGTAGCAGTATCACGAACATCCATATAGCACAGCTATTTTAGGTTAGATTTTAATGTCCAGGCTGAGTGTTAATCTCAATAAAATCGCCCTGCTGAGAAATTCTCGCGGACATGACTATCCCAATCTAATCGAATTCGCGAAAAAGGCGCTGGCCGCCGGCGCCCATGGTATTACCATCCACCCGCGACCGGATCAGCGCCATGCAACTTATGGCGATGTGCGGGATTTGTCGGAACTGCTGACCTCATATCCGCAAGCCGAACTGAATATCGAAGGCTACCCCGACGACACCTTCATGGAAATCGTCCTTAAACACCGACCCGACCAGGTCACACTGGTGCCCGATGCGCCCAAGCAACTGACCTCGGATCATGGCTGGGACTTAAGGGAGGGACGGGAGTTTGTCGGTGCCAAGATAAGCAAACTCCGCCAGGCCGGGATCCGTTCCAGCCTGTTTCTTGATCCCGATCCTGCACAGATAGGCCTCGCCGCGGCGATCCATACCGACCGGATTGAATTGTATACGGAAGCTTATGCCGCGGCCTTCGGTGGCGATCAGGAAGCAACGGTGCTCGATCGATACCGTCGCGCCGCCGTCCACGCGCAACAATCTGGGTTAGGCGTCAATGCCGGCCACGATCTCAATCTGGACAACCTGGGACGGTTTCTCGGCATACCGGGCATACTGGAAGTTTCCATCGGGCATGCGCTGACCGTTGAGGCGCTGGATTACGGCTACGCCAAGGTCATCGGGAAATATCTGCAAATCATCGGCGATGCCAGCACCGGCTAGCCTGAAACAGCGGTCGCAAGTGTTGCAGTTTTATGGTCTGCTGGCGCTGGTGACTTATTTCGGCGTGGCTCGCGGCGGCCCGGAACTGAATATCGCCGGCAGCGATCTGATCCTGCACTGGGTCGGCTACACCATCCTCCTGATCTCGTCCCGAATTGCCCATGATCAACACCCGGCCCTGTGGTTCACAGGCTTATTGGCCTATTCCATTTTGATAGAAATCATCCAATATTTTCTGCCCTACCGGACTTTTTCGCTGCTGGATATCCTGGCCAATCTGGCTGGATTGTGTACTGGCTCCATCCTCTGGCTGCTGTACCAACGCTACCATGCCAGGGTAGCAACATCGCCGATCCACAACAACCACAGCGATGAGCAGGGATAATCTTTACCTGCTCCTGGGCGTCGTCATTTTTATAACGGCGTTTATCGTCCTGGCCCTCACCACGGAATTATCCTTCACTGTCAAATTCGGTATAGCCATCCTGATTACCATCGCCTCCGATATCCTGATCGTGATCGATAATGAACACCGTAATGCCGCCCCGGATGCCAAATTGCACCACCGCAATGAACTGGTCGGCGAGACCGCCCATGTGCAGGAAGGATTCCAGCCCGCGGCGAGCGGACTATATTCCGGCAAGATAGAAATCCATGGCGAGCACTGGCAGGCCAGCTCCTTCGAGCCGGACTTGCGTAGCGGTGATCAGGTCCGCATTATCGATCGCACCGGCATGACCTTCATGGTGAAAAAATGTTAATCTCACTGCTACCAATCCGGTACCGCCAGCCGTGACTTCCCGGTTCCATACCTCTTCATGACACTTAACCTGATCGCTGCCTTTACTCTGGGCTTGTTCAGTACGGTCCACTGCCTGGGCATGTGCGGCGGGATCATCACCGCCCTGAGCCTGGGGTTACCAGAGACTATCAGACTCAACAAGCGGCGCTTCGCCTTGCTTGTCAGTTGCTACAACTTCGGCAGGGTCCTCAGTTACAGCCTGGCCGGCGCCCTGGCCGGGTTCTTCGGTCAGGTCCTGCTGAATCTGATCGACGACGATTTCGGTCATTATGTCTTGCGGGGCCTGGCCGGATTGCTGCTGGTGCTGCTGGGCCTGCATATCGGCGGATGGACAGGCGCGCTGCGTCGGCTGGAAGGCATCGGTCTCACACTCTGGCAAATCATCAGGCCCATCGGCGGATATTTTCTGCCGGTGGATACGCCCTATAAAGCGCTGCTGTTGGGATGCATCTGGGGCTGGCTGCCCTGCGGGCTGGTCTATTCCGTCCTGCTGTGGTCCGCCACCAGTGTCGACCCCGTTGCCGGGACCTTGACCATGCTCTGCCTCGGCCTGGGCACACTGCCCGGCATGATCACCGCCGGCTTATTCAGCAGTTCCCTGCAACAATTGGCAACCCGGGCCAATATCAGAAAGGTCTTCGCCCTCATCATCATCTGTTTCGGTCTGCTTTCCCCCTGGCTCCAGCCTGACCATCACACACATGCCACCACACCTGAAATTCAACATGTCCATTAAAAATCCGAGGCAGGGCAAATTCTTTTAAAATCTGGACTAGAATCAGATTAACCGGAATCTTTCCAACCATTGTGTTTGTATAGGGGGGAGTAAGCTATGAGCGACAAACAGCAGGTGAAGAAGAACACCAACGGGCAAGAGCAGCGGACATCGCGCCGCGACTTTCTGGGCCAGGTTGCCGTCGGCGCGGCCGCGGCGGCGATAGT
>JACVQI010000295.1:2213-4562 GCA_015661095.1 Gammaproteobacteria bacterium | reverse complement strand
CCCCGTATCCCGATCGAGCAATACATTGGCATGATTCAAAGGCATCAGCAGTGGCAACAAACGGATATAACCCGGATGGGTAAGATCCAGTTGCAGGTTTTTTCCGGCCCGCCAGTAACCGATCAGATCCAGCACCAGAGCGATCAATCGTGGCAGCAGCGCCAGGGAGACTATTGCCCCCAGAATAAAGACTCCCCAATGCCGGCGCAGATCCTCAGCATAGGACTTGGTATCGATACGACTCGCGGCGATATCCTCCGGCGTCGGGACGGGAAAACCGAATGTCGCCACCCAGCGCGTGATACTGCCCAGTAATGACTGGACATCGGCCACGGTCAACAGGGTGCTGCCCCAGACGAAATCCACCTGCCGGATAACCAGCAGCCACCAGCAGCCAGTCAGCGCGCCGATAATTGCCGCTATCCAGCAGCTATGCGAGATAATAATGAGTCGCCGCCGGCCGCTGACCGTGCGTGTCAGGTAGTCCCGCCAGGCCCGTCCGGCAGCCCGCGCACTGGCATTGGCGTGCATCAGTCGTTCCAGCAGCGTGTAGATCGCCAAAGCCTGCCGTCCCAGCCAGCCGCCGGTTGCATCCTGACCTCGTTTGATTAGAATTCGAACCGACACCCCCAGCCAGAGTAGCAGGCTCAGCAAATTGGGGAGTAACAGCAGGGCCAGCAGGCTGACGATGTTGGCGCGCACGGGGTAACCTTCCGGCAGGGAGTGGGTAGCGCCGATCCCGATCATGAAACAAAGCGCGATAAAACCCAGAATGACAAAATATATTCGCCTGCGTACTCGCCGTACCGACTCGGCCAGGTCAGAATTCGACGCGAGGATTGTCGCCCGGGCCAGAATCCGATCCGGGAATGCCGGGCCGGCAGCGATGGCCTGTTGCTCGGCATACGGCGCCAGCCGTGGACTGCCGGCGGCCTCTTCCACATGACGCAGGGTTTCAGCCAGCAGATAGGATTGAAGACGTGTAGCCAATGGAGTGTTTATCGGTATTTATTGGCTGGGATAGTTGTAAAGAATCACTGCAAAACCATTGTATTCCCAACAGCAACTTCCCTACAAGTAATATACAATATCGGCATCCTTAGCGAGGCAACCCCATGATAAAAATGCAACCCAAACTATTCATTCATTTTATCTGCGCGTGTTTGCTGTTGAGCATCACTACCATCACCAGGGCGGAAACAGTACTCATCACCGGATCCAATTCCGGCATTGGTCTGGAATTCGCCAGACAATACGCGGCCAAAGGCTGGCAGGTTATCGCCACGCACCGCCGCGATACCACACCTGAGCCATTACAGAAGCTGGCGGATCAATATAAAAACGTCCGGGTGGCGCAAATGGACGTGACCAATCGCGATCAGATCAACAAACTGGCAACGCAACTGCAAGGCACGCCCGTCGATGTTCTGCTCAACAACGCCGGACTGGTAATGGTGGGCGAACTGGACTTTCGCAACAACAGCCAGTCCTTCGGTACGCTCAATTACGATCATTTTGATGCCATCCTGGCAACCAACGTCAAGGGTCCGATGCTGGTGACCGAGGCCTTTATCGGCCACGTGCGGGCAAGCAAGCAGAAGAAGATTATAGCCATCAGTTCCTCCTCCGCCGTCGTCAGTGTACCACCCGCCAATGGCGGTATGTACTGGTATGGCATGAGCAAGGCAGCCTTGAACAAGTTAATGGTGACTCTGGCCGCCGACCTTAAGAACGAAGGCGTCACCGTGGTCATGTTGCATCCCGGTTTCGTCAAGGTTGAAAAAATGGCCGGTTTCGATTTTCCCGGCATGGTCGAAACGCCCGTTGCCGTCGGCAACATGATCAAAACCATCGATGGCCTGACCATCAACGATACCGGCAAATTCATGCAGAACGACGGCAAACCGCAGGCCTGGTGATTTTGACAATAATGAACCTCGTCCATGACGTGTATGGAAACACTAATGCCGCGGGTGCAGGGATGCACAGGAGCGGGCAGGTCGAAACCAATAACTAGTTATAGATTACGGTTTCTGTCTGATGGAAGTGTCTGATTTTGTGATTACCAAACTGTTGGTCGCGATCGCGATTGGCGCTACGCTGGGCGCTGCGCTGCTGGCCATGCTGGCGGACCGCTATCTTAAATATGCACGCTGGCTGGTGTTCGTGCCTCTGGGCATCGGTGGCTGCGCCGGCACGACGGCCGGCGTAGGCGTGCTATTCGGCCTGCCCACTTTCACCCTCACGCTGCCCTTCGGCCTGCCCTGGCTGCAATGGCATCTGAATTTCGATCTGCTGTCCGGATTTTTCCTGGCGGTCATTGGCATCGTCACCGTGGCGATCAGCATC
>JACVQI010000295.1:0-2199 GCA_015661095.1 Gammaproteobacteria bacterium | reverse complement strand
ATTATTCACAGGCGCTGCTGGGGATCGCCACCGGACTGTTCATCGCCGGCATGCAACTGGTGGTGCTGGCCGATGACACCTTCGCTTTCATGATCGCCTGGGAACTGATGTCGGTTTCCAGTTATCTGCTGGTCGCCTATGAACATCACGAAAGCGCCAACCGCCGCGCCGCCTTTATCTATCTGTTGATGGCACAGATCGGCGCCGTGCTGATTCTGCTGGCCTTCGGTGTCATGAGCGGTTTCGGCAGTGACCTGAGTTTCACCGCCTTGCGTACCAACGAACTCACACCGCTCTGGCAGACTATCGCCTTCTCCCTGGCCCTGCTCGGTTTCGGCATGAAGGCCGGCATCGTGCCCCTGCACATCTGGCTGCCCGAGGCGCACCCGGTCGCGCCATCGCATATTTCCGCCTTGATGTCCGGCGTCATGCTCAAGATTGCCGTCTACGGCTTCATCCGTTTTACCTTTGACTTATTGGGCTCCCCGCAGTGGAAGTGGGGCGTTGCCGTCCTGATTATCGGCAGTATCACGGCCTTGTTTGGAGTGCTCTATGCGTTGATGCAACACGACCTGAAACGCCTGCTGGCCTATCACTCGGTGGAAAACATCGGCATTATCTATATCGGTCTCGGCCTGGCCATGATCTTTTTCGGCAGCGGTTATCCGAAACTGGGCCTGCTCGGTCTGATCGGCGCCCTCTATCACACGCTCAATCATGCCCTCTTCAAGAGCCTGCTGTTCCTCGGCGCCGGCGCCATCCTGCAGCGCAGCCATGAACATAGCCTGGAACACATGGGCGGACTGATCCGGCATATGCCATGGACCGCGCTGTTTTTTCTCATTGGCTGTCTCAGTATTTCGGCACTGCCGCCGTTAAACGGCTTCGTCTCCGAATGGTTGATCTTTCAGACCGCCCTGCAGGCGACGGTCCTTGAAGGCGGCGTCCTGCGCGCCATCATCCCCTTGACCGCGGCGATGCTGGCGTTGAGCGGAGCGCTGGCGGCGGCGTGTTTCGTCAAGGTCTACAGTGTCGCCTTTCTCGGCCAGGGCCGGGCGAAACGGGTGCGGCATGTGCATGAAGCACGTCCGTCCATGGTCTTCGCGCAAGGGTTGCTCGCCGGCCTGTGCCTGCTGTTCGGCGTGCTGCCGACAATCACCGTCGCGGCGCTCGGCCGTGTTACCGAAGCACTGACCGGCGAGGCGCTGGCTGCGGCAACCGGTTACGGCTGGTTATGGTTGACACCGGTGTCGCCTAAAGTGGCGAGTTACAGCGCGCCGCTGGTCGCTCTGGGGATTATCATCGCGCTGTCGGTATGGGTCGTAATCTATTTCTGGGTGCGCAGTAAACGCAGCGGCAGTTCCATATTACTCCGTGACCCGTGGGATTGCGGTTTCGGCAGCCTGACGTCGCGCATGCAATACTCCCCCAGTGCCTTTACCATGCCCATCCGCCAGATCTTCCAGCCCGCCTTCCGGGTCCATGAAGACAGCGTCCGCGAAATGGATCCGCAACTGCCAACCCGGCCCGCGCAACTGCGCTACAACATGCATGTTGAAGACATCACCTGGAACATCGTGTACCGGCCGGTGGAAAACGCCATCCATAAAGCTGCGCGGCTGGTCGGACGGATCCAGACCGGCCACCTGCGCCATTACCTGGCCTACTCCTTTATTACCTTACTGGTGCTGTTATGGCTGATCGCCTGAGTCTCCTGGCCTGGCTGCTGGCGCTGTTGCAGACCTTGCTGTTCATCGCGCTGGCGCCCTTATTCACCGGCTGGGTCAAACGTATGAAATGTTATCTGCAAAACCGCCAGCCGCCGGGCTGGTGGCAACCCTATCGCGATCTGCGCCGGTTATTGAGCAAAGACCTCGTTATCTCGCATACCGCCTCACCGATCTTCCGCATCACGCCCTATATCGTCTGTGGCACGGCCGTACTGGCCGCCTCGGTGATACCCTTCATCGTCATCAATGTCCCGATCGGCAGCATGGCGGACGCCATCGTTCTGGTCGGAGTTTTCGCCCTGGGCCGCTTTTTCGTGGCGCTGGCCGGGATGGATGTCGGCACCAGTTTCGGCGGCATGGGGTCCTCCCGGGAGATGACCGTGGCCGCCCTCGCCGAGCCGGCCATGCTGCTGGTGCTGTTCACTCTGGCCATGGTCGCCGGCAGCACCAACCTGGCGACCATCGTCAC
>JACVQI010000005.1:3108-32015 GCA_015661095.1 Gammaproteobacteria bacterium | reverse complement strand
AAACCAGCAGGAGAAAATTGCTGCTATTAGCTCTGCCTTGACTCTGCCGCTCCACTGCATCGGCACGATTACGGCGGGCGCCAGGATAGAATGGCGCATGGTCGATGGTTCCGAATTCCGGCTGATGGACTCAGGTTACCGGCATTTTTAGAGCGAGCGTAGCCCGGATAGAGTGAAACGTAATCCGGGTATCGTAATGATGAAACGAAATTTGCTGGTGGATGTGGTTTGTGAATCACAATTTGTATTGGTCAGATGAGTGAACGATGTCCCGGATTTCACTTCGTTGCATCCGGGCTACACTTTCTGTATGAGAGAACATAGTATCAATTCGGAAAGATTTTGGTAGCATATCGATTCAACAATGAGAGTTATTATAGTCTTTTTATACACAGGAGATCGGATAACTTTGGAGTAACAAATGAAATCGATCGCCACTGATCCCTTTTATCCAAGAGAGGAGCTAATCATGAATGATTCACCCACTTTCTTTATTCTGCCGTTATCTATTTTTGGATCAATTCTGTTAATTACTTGGATCATATTGCCCTTTATATTTATGAGTATTAATAAAAATTAGAGAACCTTGTAAACGCACTAAAAGAAAGCAATGAGTTACATACAGTAACTAATAATGAGCTTGGAAGGATTTATTCTTCGCTATCAAGAAAAGATTTTAAATAGTTTAGGTAGGTTGGGTAGAATGAAATGAAACCCAACGTGATCAAGAGTAGTAGCTATCAAATATTTTCAGGATCGGCTCTGTTATTTTATGTTGGGTTTCGCTTAGCTCAACCCAACCTACGACTGCTGCCGATGCTGATATTAAGCTATCAAGCGCTTTTTCTACGCAGGATAATCTCTTTCCATTCCGATGGCCCGGTGATATGCACCGAGGTGCCTTTGCTGTCGACCGCGACTGTCACCGGCATGTCCCGGACTTCAAATTCCTGTATCGCCTCCATGCCCATATCGGCGAAGGCGATGACTTTGGCGCTGGTGATGGCCTTGGAGACGAGATAGGCAGCGCCGCCTATGGCGATGAGGTAGACAGCCTTGTGTTTGCGGATGGCCTCAATGGCGACCGGGCCGCGTTCGGCCTTGCCGATCATGCCGATCAGACCGGTTTTCTCCAGCATCAGTTCGGTAAATTTATCCATGCGCGTGGCGGTGGTCGGGCCGGCTGGGCCGACTACTTCATCGCGGACCGGGTCCACCGGGCCGACGTAATAGATGAAACGGTTTTTGAAATTCACACCATCGGGTAAAGGCTGGCCCTTCAGCAATAAATCCTGTATCCGCTTGTGGGCCGCATCCCGGCCGGTTAGCAGTTTCCCGCTGAGAAGCAGGGTTTCTCCCGGTTTCCAGTCAGCGATAGCGGCGGGCGTGATGGTGTTCAGATCGACACGTCTGGCGCCGGTACTTGCGTCCCAGGTAATCTGCGGCCAGTCCTCCAGCTTCGGCGGTGTTTGCGAGGCAGGTCCGGAACCATCGAGCACGAAATGCGTGTGCCGGTTCGCGGCGCAATTCGGGATCATGGCGACCGGCAGATTGGCGGCGTGGGTGGGATAATCCTTGATCTTGACATCCAGCACCGTGGTCAAACCGCCCAGACCCTGGGCGCCGATGCCCAGATTATTCACTTTGTCGTAGATCTCCAACCGTAATTGTTCCAGGCGGTTGGCCGGACCGCGTTGTTGCAGTGCCTGGATATCGATGGGTTCCATCAGCACTTCCTTCGCCATCAGCATGGCTTTTTCCGCCGTGCCGCCGATGCCGATGCCGAGGATGCCCGGGGGACACCAGCCCGCACCCATGGTCGGCACGGTTTTTTCCACCCATTCGACGATGCTGTCGGAGGGGTTGAGCATAATGAACTTGGACTTGGCTTCCGAACCGCCACCCTTGGCCGCGACGTGGACATCCACCTTGTCGCCGGAAACAATTTCAGTGTGGATGACCGCCGGCGTATTGTCCCTGGTGTTTTTTCTGGCGCCAGCGGGGTCGGCGAGTATCGACGGGCGTAAGACATTGTCGGGGTGGTTGTAAGCTTTTCTGACGCCGGCATTGATCATGTCATGCAGGCTCATGTCCGTCTCCCAGCTCACATTCATCCCGACTTTGATGAATACGTTAACGATGCCGGTATCCTGACAGATTGGCCGGTGTCCTTCCGCGCACATGCGTGAGTTGATTAGAATTTGGGCCATGGCGTTCCTGGCAGCCGCTGACTCCTCCTTGAGATAGGCAGCATGAACCGCGCGGATGAAATCGGCAGGGTGGTAATAGGAGATAAATTGCAGGGCGTCGGCGACGCTGTCGATGAGGTCGTTTTTCTTAATAGCAGTCATAGTTGAACCCGGTTTGCCGGTGAGATTCGTTAAACGATTATAACGATTATAGCAATTAGTCTCCGGCCATACGCCATGATTCGGCGGCATAAATGCTTATGCTTAAGGCTCGCTCTTGAGTTAATATCCGTTATCAGAACCGTGTGCCCACACACCAGGGGGGAAAACCATGCAAACAGTCCTGTTAACTGACGATAATGAGTATATCGTCGAGTTGGTGCAACTGATCCTGAAGAATTCGGGTTACAACCTGCTTATCGCCAGGGACGGAGTTGAGGCCGTCGACATCTGTCTGAAGCAAAAGCCTGATCTGGTGCTAATGGATCTGAATATGCCGAACATGAATGGCTTTGACGCAACCCGAACCTTACGCGCGAAGGGTTTCACCAACCCCATCATCGCTCTGACGGCCTCGGAATTGGCGGAAGACCGGCACAAGGCGGAGCAGGCCGGGTTCAGCGGCTATATATTAAAGACCATGGATATGAAGGAAGTCGAATCCAAGATAGACAGTTTTCTGCAGCGTGGCGGTCCTTCATTTCATTAATGAGAGAAGTTGCATTAATTCTTCATCACCATTCCGTTGCCCCCCGTTAAAATTTCAGTACAGGCACTGAAGCACCCGGTGCATTTGCTGGCCCTGGGTTTCGGTACCGGGTTGGTACCCAAACTGCCTGGCACAGCCGGTACCCTTGTCGGCGTCCTGCTATTCATTCCTTTACAGCATCTGCCCTGGCCGTATTACGGAGCGGTGACGGTCCTGATGTTTCTGGCCGGTATCTGGCTTTGCGGCAGAACCGCCACTTATCTGGGTGTACATGATCACCCCGGCATTGTCTGGGATGAGCTCGTCGGTTATCTGATCACAATGATGGCGGCACCACAGGGGTGGGAATGGACCCTGCTAGGCTTCAGTTTGTTCCGAATGTTCGACATACGGAAACCGTGGCCGGTCAGATGGGTCGATAAACGGGTGCATGGCGGCTTCGGGATCATGGCCGATGATGCCCTCGCGGCGGTTTATAGCCTGATTTCTTTACAATTAATTGCATATTTATTAAAAAGTTAGCTAGAATCCGTAAACAATTCCTGTAGGATTTTTCTGGAAGTGACCATAGCGTCGATGAAAATGGCTGGAAAAATACTGTTACTGCTGCTGGTCAGCCTGGGCTTGGCCATGTCCGTGCATGCGGATATCTACAAATATATCGATAAGTACGGCCGCGTTACCCTGACCGACAAGCCCAAAAGTGATCAATACAAGCGGCTGATTAAAACCTGGAAAGGCTGGGAGGAACAGAAAAACCGGATAGCCCTGCAGGATTTCTACAAAAACCAGAAGAAGTACACCGCAACCATCAATTACTACGCCAGTCATCACCAGCTGCCGAAGGCATTATTGCATGCCGTCATCGCCGCCGAGTCGGCCTACGACCCCGAGGCGATCTCGAGAACCGGTGCCGTCGGCCTAATGCAACTCATGCCGGGGACAGCCAAGCGCTATGGTGTGCACAACCGCCGCGATCCCAAGGACAATATTAATGGCGGCACCCGTTATCTGAAAGACCTGTTGGCCATGTTTGACAATAATCTGCCGCTGGCCCTGGCCGCCTATAATTCCGGGGAAAATGCGGTCAAGGAATATGGCAATAAGATCCCGCCTTATAACGAAACCCGGAATTACGTCAAAAAGGTCATCGAATACTATAAGAAGTTTCAGACCACGATCTGAAAGTGGAAAGTACAAAGAAAAAAGTGAAAAGTTTAATGTGGGATTAGTTTTTTCTTTCCACTTTCTACTTTTACCTTTGCACTGTATCACTCATCCGTCACACACCCTTCCGAAGCCGATTTCACTGACTTGATGTATTTATACAATGTCCCCTTGCTGGCCTTGTAAGGCGGCATGGCCCAGGCGGCGCGGCGTTGCGCCAGTTCCTCATCCGACAGATCGACGTTAATGGCATTGTTCTGCGCATTGATGATGATGATGTCGCCGTTCCGGACCAGGGCGATGGGACCGCCTTCCTGGGCCTCGGGCACGACGTGGCCGATGATGTAGCCATGCGAGCCGCCGGAAAAGCGGCCGTCCGTGATCATGGCGACATGGTTGCCGAAGCCGGCGCCCATGATGGCCGATGTGGGCGTCAGCATTTCCGGCATGCCGGGTCCGCCTTTCGGACCTTCGTAACGGATGACGATGACATCGCCTTTGGCAATCTGTTTGTTCTCCAGTGCCCGCAACATGTCTTCCTCACTATCGTAGACCCTGGCGGGGCCGGTGAAGACCAGACCTTCCTTGCCGGTGATCTTGGCCACCGATCCGCCCGGGGCTAAATTGCCTTTGAGGATACGGATGTGGCCGGTTGATTTGATCGGTTTGTCTAATGGACGGATGACGTCTTGCCCGACTGTCAGACCCGGCACTTCGGCCAGATTCTCCGCGATGGTGCGGCCGGTCACGGTCATGCAGTCGCCGTTGAGCATGCCGTGTTGCAGGAGATATTTCATGACTGCCGGGATGCCGCCGATGTCATGCAGGTCTTCCATCACATACTGGCCGCTGGGTTTCAGATCCGCCAGAAACGGGGTACGGTCGCTGACTGCTTGAAAGTCGTCGATCGTCAGCTTGACACCGGCTGCCCGGGCCATGGCGATCAGGTGTAACACCGCATTGGTGGAGCCGCCGAGGATGGTCACCAGTACCATGGCGTTTTCGAAGGCGGCCCGGGTCATGATATCGCGTGGTTTCAGGTCCAGTTCCAGCAGCTTGCGGATGGCGGCGCCGGCATGGAAACATTCATCCATTTTTTTCGGATCCACGGCCGGCGTGGAGGAACTGTAGGGCAGGGACATGCCGAGGGCCTCAATGGCGGAGGCCATGGTGTTGGCGGTGTACATGCCGCCGCAGGCACCGGCGCCCGGACAGGCTTTTTTCAACACGTCGAGACGTTCCTTGTCATCGATGCTGCCGGCGAGGTATTCGCCATAGGCCTGAAAGGCGGAAATGATGTCCAGCTTTTTCTTTTTACGGTAACCGGGTTTAATGGTACCGCCATAGACCATCAGGGCCGGCCGGTTCAGCCGGGCCATGGCGATGAGGCAGCCGGGCATATTCTTGTCGCAGCCCGGCAGGGAAATGTTGGCGTCATACCATTGCGCACCCATCATGGTTTCGATGGAATCCGCAATCAGATCGCGCGATTGCAACGAATAGCTCATGCCGTCCGTGCCCATGGCGATGCCGTCACTGACACCGATGGTGTTGAAGCGCATGCCGACCATACCGGCCGCCACCACGCCTTCCTTGACCTTGGCCGCCAGATCCAGCAGGTGCATGTTACAGGTATTGCCTTCATACCAGACACTGGCGATGCCGACCTGTGGTTTGTCCATGTCCGCGGCGGTCATGCCCGTGCCGTAGAGCATGGCCTGGGAGGCGCCCTGGGATCGGGGTTGGGTGATGCGGGAACTGTAGCGGTTCAATTTCTCTGTCATGAGTGGTTCCAAAACAGGTTGCGATAAAAAAGGTGCGATAGGATACAACAGTACCCCGCAAGTTCACAGTGTAGGCCAGGATGAAACAGTATATTCCTGTTTTTTAGCAGTATTTTTCTGTATCCTACGCAGCCCGGTTCGCACTGGATTATTGCTTGTGAATAAATCAACGCCAGATTTCATGGACTGTTTCGCGGCTCTGATCGCGCAGCCATCGATCAGCAGTTTTGATCCACGTCTGGATCTGAGCAACCGGACCATGGTTGAGCTGCTGGCGACATGGTTCGAGGGTCTGGGCTTCACGGTGGAACTGATCCCGGTCCAGACCGAGCCGGCCAAATTTAATCTGATCGCCTGCGCCGGCAGCGGGCCGGGCGGGCTGGTACTGGCCGGCCATACGGATACCGTCCCCTGTGATGTGGCCGCATGGCGGCAGGACCCGTTCCGATTAACGGAACGCGACAACAAGCTCTACGGACTCGGCGCCGCGGATATGAAATGTTTTTTTCCGATCGTGATAGACACGCTTAGGGATGTGGATTTAACCAGGCTCAGGCAGCCGCTCTATATGCTGGCCACCTGCGATGAGGAAAGTACCATGTCCGGCGCCCGGGCTTTGGTGGCGTCGGGACGGCAATTGGGTCGCAGTGCCCTGATCGGCGAGCCGACCGGGTTGAAGCCAGTGAACCGGCACAAGGCCATTATCATGGAAAAGATCCGGCTTATCGGCCGTTCCGGTCATGCCAGCGACCCAGCCCTGGGGATCAATGCCCTGGAAGGCATGCATGAGGTGATCACAGGTTTACAGCAATGGCGTACGGCTATCCAGGCGGCGAATCATGACCCGGCCTTCCGTGTAGCGGTGCCGACCCTGAATTTCGGCAGTATTCATGGCGGCGACAACCCGAACCGGATCTGCGGCGACTGTGAGATGACTATCGATTTGCGCTTGCTACCCGGCATGGACCTGGAGGAAGTTCGCGCCGGTATCCGGCGGACCTCAATGCAGGCCGTCGACGGTACCGGGTTGACCATCGAATTCGAATCCATTATCCCCGGAATACCGGCATTACATACTGACAGCGAGACGGAAATCGTTAAAATAGCCGAGCGGCTCGCCGGCGAACCGGCGGGTGCGGTGGCCTTCGGTACCGAAGCTCCGTATCTGAATGCCATGGGCATGAATACCGTGATACTGGGCGCGGGTGATATCGAGCAGGCGCACCAGGCCGACGAATATCTCGCCCTGGAGCGGATTAAACCCATGCAGGGGTTGTTGGGTAAACTGATTAAACATATTTGTATCGATACGCAACCATGACTATAGATGCCAGCCAATTCGTGAAGTGGTTTCGGGCCGCGACGCCGTACATCCACGTGCATCGCAACAAAACCTTTGTCATCAAGTTCGATGATGATGCCGTACACAGTGACGGCTTCAATCACCTGATCCATGACCTGGCGTTGCTGAACAGTCTCGGCATACAACTGGTCCTGGTCTATGGCACCAGAGCTTCCATCGAAAAGCTGCTGAACAGCGAGCAATTGTCGCTTGAGTACCATAAGGGTATGCGCGTCACCACCGCGGCGGTCATGGATTATGTCAAGGAAGCGGCGGGGAAACTGCGGATCGAGATCGAAGCGAAATTATCCATGGGCCTGGGCAACACACCCATGTCCAATGCCGAATTAAGGGTTTGTTCGGGTAACTACGTGACAGCCAAGCCGCTGGGTATACTGGATGGCGTTGACTTCCAGTTCACCGGGGAGATCCGCAGCATCGATACCGATGCCATTTTCGCCAAGCTCAAGGGGCATGAAATCGTCCTGGTACCTCCGATCGGTTATTCCACGACTGGCGAGGCTTTTAATCTATCTGCGGACAAGCTGGCGAGCAGTCTGGCCACCCATCTGCGCGCCGATAAACTGATATACCTGATGGAAGCGGAAGGTCTGGTGGACAGCGATGGCCGTTTAATCAGGCAGTTGCTGCTGGATGAAGCCAGGACACTGCTGGCGGATAGCGAGGAAACCACTGCCATCCATTCTTATCTGGATGCGGCTATCATCGCCTGCGCCGGCGGCGTGCCCCGGGTACACCTGATCGATCGGCGGATCGATGGCGCAATCTTGCAGGAGCTGTTCACACGCGACGGCAGCGGCACCATGATCAGTAATTTACCCTATGATGTCATCCGGCCGGCCGGTATCGATGACATCAATGGCATCCTCGAGTTGCTGGAACCATTGGAGCGACAGGGTGTGCTGGTGGAGCGGTCCAGGGAAAAACTGGAACTGGAAATCGATCACTTCACCGTGATGGAGCGGGATGGCGTCATCATCGCCTGCGCGGCACTGTATCCCTTCGCCGCTGAACATACCGCGGAATTCGCCTGTCTGGCCGTGCACCCCGAGTACAATAATGAAGGTCGTGGTGAACAGCTACTGTCGTTTATGGAAAATGCGGCGGCCAGGAAAAAATTGAAGTCAATTTTCGCATTAACCACACATGCCGAACACTGGTTCCTGGAACGTGGCTTCGCCAACGCTGCGCTCGAAAATCTGCCGGTCGAACGCAAGGCGCTGTACAACTTTCAGCGTAACTCGAAAGTTTTGATAAAAAAGCTGTGATTGAGTGCTTATTATAGCGGTCCTTATTTTGCCTGATATCAGCATTGGCGAGTTTGTCCACGCGGACATGGCATAAGTCGGCGGCTGAGATTCCACCTATGAACATTACCGGTAATATCCTGAAAATGCAGGCAGTGCATGTCTCGCCTGTACTTTATTCGCTGCCGATCGGCGAAACAACACTGGCGTTGAATCCATTAATCGGTCAACAAATAGTTTTGCGGTTTGAAGGCGAGATCAACTGCATCAATTGCCAGCGGAAAACCAGTAAGAGCTTTCAGCAGGGTTATTGCTATCCCTGCATGCAGCAACTGGCCCGTTGTGATTTGTGCATCCTGAAACCGGAGTTGTGTCATTATCATAAGGGCACCTGCCGGGAGCCGGAGTGGGGCCAGGTTAATTGTATGATCGAACATGTTATCTATCTGGCCAATTCCTCCGGACTCAAGGTCGGCATCACCCGCCATACCCAGATCCCGACCCGCTGGATCGATCAGGGTGCTGTCGCGGCCATCCCGGTGGCCAGGGTTGGCAGCCGCTATGACTCGGGCCGGATCGAGCTGGCATTGAAGGAGTATTTCAATGACAAAACCAACTGGCGCGATATGTTGAAAAACAAGATTGTCGAGATCGATCTGGTTGATGAGAGAGCCAGGTTGCTACCGGTATTGCAGGAAATAACCCGGGATTATCAGGATGGTGTCATCGTGGAGGAAGCTGTCCACCGCTTTGACTATCCTGTTTTAAATTATCCTGTGAAGATCAAGTCCCTCAGCTTCGATAAGTCGCCACGGATAGAGGGAACACTGTTGGGGATCAAGGGTCAGTATCTGTTGTTCGATACCGGTGTTATCAACATCAGGAAGCATGGTGGCTATAAAATCCACCTCGAATATTAACCTTAGACTGCCTGCTTTGACTGTTCACGAGTCCAACGATTAATGGGTATGGCCGATTTCATAAACTCGCGCCTGGGTGAAATACTGGCATTGACGACGGCCATCATCTGGGCCTCCGCTGTCATCCTGTTCAAGAAGAGCGGGGAAAAGGTCCATCCCATAGGGTTGAACCAGTTTAAAAATATTCTGGCCATCCTGTTGTTGGTGCCGACCATGCTGATCATGTCCAGGTCGCTGCTGCCGGAAGTTGCAACCAGTGACTACTTGATACTAATGGCCAGTGGCGCGCTCGGCATCGGCATCGCCGACACCATGTTTTTCCACAGTCTGAACCTCCTCGGCGCCGGCAGGTCATCCATCGTTGATTGCCTCTACAGCCCCTTCATTATCGGTTTGTCGTTCCTGTGGCTGGGCGAATCGCTGAATGTCATGCAAGGCATCGGGGCCTTGCTGATCATTTCCGCTGTCCTGGCCATTACCGGTGAGCGAGATGAACAATCTATAGGCCGGCGACAATTATTATTGGGCGTCATGTGGGGTGTACTGGCCATGGCCGCCATGGCGGTCGGCATTGTCATGGCGAAACCGGTCCTGGATCGGAGTGAGTTGCTGTGGGTGACACTGACCAGATTGATCGGCGGTGTAGTGGTCCTCTTTATATTTCTGTCAGTTCATCCGCGGCGCAAAGCTATCCTGGGCTCAATTATCGCCAGCAGCCATAGAACGTATACCTTTGCCGGGTCGTTTATCGGCGGTTATCTGTCGATGATTATCTGGTTGGCCGGCATGAAATTCACCCAGGCTTCAACGGCAGCGGCACTGAACCAGACCAGTAGCATTTTTATCTTCATACTCGCCGCCTTGTTTCTGAAGGAACGGATCACCCTGATCAGATTTGGCGCAATCAGCCTGGGGATTATTGGAGCGTTACTGGTAGGACTAGGGTAAGTAAAACTTTATCAAGATATCCAATAGCGGATAGCCTATGCTTAGTGGTAATGAGAGCCAAATATTTATTACTGTTGGCCAGTGTGCTGATGATAGGTTCCTGTTCGACGAATCAGACGAGCGCCGGCAAGCCGCATGAAAAGAAAAAGGAGGTGCTGGTCATCTATGCCGATGGCACCATGATGTTGAACGGTCGCACCATGAACAAAGAGGACGTGGTGATATACCCGGATGGTTATGGCGGCGAGCGGGCGGCAGTAAGAGTGTTCGTCGCGCCATTACACCCGGATTTTTTCCGGGATACGATTCCCGTCGACAGAATAGATGTTGAAGTCGAGCGGAGCGACGACTAGTACCTGACTCAAAATTTCTGACAGGTGGGCTGTAAATCAGTAATCAGGGAACCTCCAGTTTGTCAGGGTTTTCCTGATTATCCGGTGTGGCTTCCTTTTCCAGTATTTCAATCTTGATATCGCCCTGTTCCTCAGTCACGATGAAATGACCGCCCTGCATCAATTTACCAAACAGCAATTCCTCGGCGATGAGCTTCTTGATCTTTTCCTGGATCAGACGGGACATCGGCCGCGCCCCCATGATCTTGTCGTAACCATTAGTGGCGAGCCACTCCCGGGCGGAATCATCGACATCCATGGTGACTTTCTTTTCGTCCAGTTGTACCTGCAGTTCGACCAGGAATTTATCCACTACGTTTAAGATGGTTTTATTGTCCAGCGGATTGAACTCGATGATGGCATCCAGACGGTTGCGGAACTCCGGGCTGAAGGTGCGTTTAATCACCTCCGTCGCGTCCGAGGTGTGATCCTGCTGCGTGAATCCGACCGACGACCGGCTGATACGATCGGCGCCGGCATTTGTGGTCATGATGAGGATGACATTACGAAAATCGGTTCTGCGCCCGTTGGTATCGGTCAGTGTGCCATGGTCCATGACTTGCAGCAGCAGATTGAAGACGTCCGGATGGGCCTTTTCCATTTCGTCCAGCAGCAGCACCGCATGTGGATGTTTATTGATGGCATCGGTCAGCAGGCCGCCCTGATCAAACCCGACGTACCCGGGCGGCGCCCCGATCAGGCGGGAAACGGTATGCCGTTCCATATATTCCGACATATCAAAGCGCACCAGTTCTATACCCATGGTGCGGGCCAGTTGCCGGCTAAGTTCGGTCTTGCCGACCCCGGTTGGTCCTGCGAACAGGAAGGCGCCGATAGGCGTTTGTGGATTACCCAGGCCGGAGCGCGCGGTTTTGATGGCGGTAGCCAGAGTCTGGACCGCCCGTTCCTGGCCGAACACGACCATCATCAGATTGCGCTCCAGATTCTTCATGATGTCCTTGTCCGAGGAGTTGACCGTCTTCGGCGGTATGCGCGCGACCTTGGCGACGATGTTTTCGATATCGTGGACACCGACGGTCTTCTTGCGGCGAGATGCCGGCAATAAACGTTGTGAGGCACCGGCCTCATCAATGATATCGATGGCCTTGTCCGGCAGGTGCCGGTCATTGATATAGCGTTCCGTCAGCTCCACCGCGGCCCGCAGTGCCTGATTGGTATAACGGACATTATGATACTCCTCGAACTTCGATTTGAGGCCATGCAGGATCTTCACCGCTTCCTCAATGGAGGGTTCGGCCACATCGATCTTCTGGAAGCGGCGGGCCAGCGCCCGGTCTTTCTCGAATATTCCCCGGAATTCCTGATAGGTGGTGGAACCGATGCATTTCAGATCGCCGGACGCAAGTACCGGCTTGATGATATTGGAGGCATCCATCACGCCGCCGGATGCGGCACCGGCGCCGATAATGGTGTGAATCTCGTCAATAAAAAGTATGGAGCCTTTGACTTTCTTCAGTTGGTTGATAACACCCTTCAGTCTCTTTTCAAAATCCCCGCGGTATTTGGTGCCGGCCAGCAGAGCTCCCATGTCCAGGCAATAGATGGTGCTGTCCAGCAACACTTCTGGCACCTGCTTGTCGACGATCATCTTCGCCAGCCCTTCCGCGATGGCAGTCTTCCCAACACCTGCTTCACCGACATACAGGGGGTTATTTTTGCGGCGCCGGCACAGGATCTGGATGGTGCGCTGGATTTCATCTTCACGGCCGATCAAGGGGTCGATCTTGCCAATGGCAGCCAGCTGGTTGAGGTTGTTGGCGTAAGCGTCCAGCGGACTGGTCCCACCTTCTTCCGTACGCGTCTCTTCATCCGTGGTTGAACCCGGAGCTTCGCTGCGAGTTTCATCGGCAATCTTGGCGATACCATGGGAAATATAGTTGACCACATCCAGTCGCGCGATGTTCTGTTTGCTCAGGAAATAGGCGGCGTGGGATTCCCGTTCCCCGAATATGGCTACCAGCACATTCGCCCCGGTGACTTCCTTCTTGCCAGAGGATTGCACGTGGAAGACAGCCCGTTGCAGCACTCTCTGAAAACCCAGTGTCGGTTGGGTTTCGCGCTCGTCATGTTCCGGCAGCAGGGGGGAGTTTTCCGCGATAAACTTGATTAAATCGTTATGCAGGGAATTCAGATCCGCGCCGCAGGCACGTAGTACCTTGGCAGCGGAAGTATTGTCCAGAAGCGCTAATAACAGGTGTTCAACCGTCATGAATTCATGACGTTGTTCTCTGGCGCGTCTAAGGGCATCATTCAGCGTCTGTTCAAGTTCTTTATCAAGCATGGCGCAAGTCCTCTCAGGCTTTTTCCATGGTGCATAAAAGTGGATGTTGGTTTTCGCGCGAATAATAATTTACTTGTGAAACTTTGGTTTCTGCTATTTCATGCGTATAGATACCGCATATGCCCTTCCCACGTGTATGCACTTCCAGCATGATACGTGTTGCTGTTTCTCGATCGAGATTGAAAAAAGCCTCCAGAATATGGACGACAAATTCCATGGGAGTGTAGTCATCATTGATCAGGATGACCTTGAATAAAGGCGGACGTTTAAGCTTGGGCTTCGCTTCTTGTACAACCAGGCTTTCGTCCGGATGATGGCCAGTTTTCTCTGACATTTTATTTATCTGACGACATATACATCTCTATTTAGTATATACGAATCTTTGACCTGTAAAACACACATAGTTAGCAGTACCAGTTAAAATAATTTTTCATCCCTGCAGCCGCATATATTATGCCAATCTGTTTGAGTGGGAGGTTTTGAGATGCAGCTATACGTTCCCATCTCTCATGCTGCATAGCCGGTGCGTTGTTATCCAAAATGACTTTATCCAACATCGGGGGGTGGTCAAGCAGTGCGATATATGCCGGTTCGATCGAAACCTTCGGAAAGTATTAGAAGTCAGCAGGGATTACTTACGCGTTTTGACACACCAGCGTAAGCTCCTGTATGCCGATATAACTTGTTGATTATGTTGTTTTTTAAGTAATGCTGCAGGAGCTGTTGCCGACTGTCAAAGTCGTGTGATGCAGCATAGGTGTACCTGTGGAGGTTTGCGTGACGAAAGGCGACATTGCCCTGTTTGAAATGTCTCACAGTTTGACCTCCGTCTATCCAGGGTGCGGCCAGTGATATCAAATCAATAGCTCCAATCGGTGTGACTCTGTGTCTCGGAAATTAGGGCGGAGAGAGGAGTTGAAGATCGTTAGTAATATTCATTTCAGCCGGTTTTAGGTAAGCTTTGGCGATGGTCTCCACCGGATAATTTTAATTCAGAAATTCGACTAAATCAGCTATCCAACTCCATATCATGAGTTTCAGAGAGCATTTCTACCAACGTCTGCAGCAGTTGCCGGATCGGGAGGTCATGCAATTTCCTGTCGGCACTCTGCCGGAGCGCTATAAAAGGGCGGCGGTTTTACTGTGCTTCTGGCCGGCCGGTGACGATCGTGTGGAGCTGGTCATGACCAAGCGCACTGACAGCGTCTCCAGTCATCAGGGTCAGGTTTCTTTCCCCGGCGGCCGTGTTGATGAAGCTGATCCAAGCTATGCCGATGCCGCTCTGCGTGAGACCTGGGAGGAACTGGGAATTGTTCCGGAGTTAATCATGATCATGGGCAGACTGGATGATGCCTGGAGCCGGTTTGGCCATCACGTCGTTCCCTACGTCGGCTGGCTGGAACAGCGCCCGCCGTTAACCGCTAATCCCCGTGAAGTGGCGGAAATCCTCATCGCGGATATGGCAACTCTTATGCGGCCTGAAGCTGAACGGGAGCACAAGGTGGTATTTCCCAAGGGAGGCAATACCACACACGTTACCAAGGCCTTCGCATGGGAAGGCGGTTATGTCTGGGGCCTCACCGCCGATCTCTTACTGGAACTGATTTTATGGATCCGCGGCGAGCCATCGAATCGCGGTCACGCGCGACTGGAACGGATGCAGAAATTCGGTGCCTAACCCGTATTTCTCACTACCAACCTGCTAAGCACCCCGATTTTCGTGCGATTCCCGGTTCTACAGCCTCAATTTTCCGCGTCCTGATTTCCTCTGAATCTTCGGAATTCAACCCACCGCTCTTCCGGCTCTGCTACCTCGCGATGGCGCAAGGTGAGAAATCCGGACTACCAGCGGCGGATTTCTCAGCCGACCCGTTTTGATTTTTTTTTATTCTTTTTGAAATTTCTGCTTGTAATTATTTTCAACAACACTAAAATTCACGCAAATTTAGTCGCTTAGAGGTTTTATGGTTACTTAGCCCAGGCGTCGTTCGCAGTTGAATGGCGCGCAAGCAAAAAAATTTGCTGTTATCCGTTTCATTTAACTGTGGGGATACGCTCTTGGGTAGAAATACTGCACTTAAAAAATCTATTGCTGTCAAGCCGGACAGGGGGAAAAGCTTTGTTAATCCCTGGCCGGTCCACAATCAAAAACCCGCCCGAAATGCCGCCGCCACGGACCACTTTGTGGTCAAAGATGGTCTGGTATTCGCCGGCACACATCTGATAATCGATTTCTGGGGTGCGTCCCAACTGAACGATATCGATAAGATGGAACAGGCTTTGCGGGAGAGCGTTGAAGCAGCTAATGCCACCTTGTTACATTTACATTTACACCATTTCACGCCTTATGAAGGTATTTCCGGTGTTGCCGTCCTGGCCGAATCCCATATCAGCGTGCATACCTGGCCGGAACGGGGCTATGCCGCATTTGATGTATTCATGTGCGGTGATGCCGATCCGGAAAAGACCGTGCCGATTCTTAAGGCTTATTTCCAACCCGGCAATGTCTCGATTACCAAGCATCTTAGAGGGGTAACGGACGTAAAATGACGAAAGTCTGGTCCGAGACGCTCTATGATGCGTTTGGACAGCATTTCAACGCCGATAAGGTGTTATTCGAGTCCAAGACAGCTCACCAACATCTGCTTATCTTTCAGAACGCCAAGTTCGGCCGGGTCATGGCACTGGACGGGGTGGTACAGACAACCGAGCGGGATGAGTTTATCTATCATGAGATGCTGACGCACGTGCCAATATTCGCTCATGGCGGTGTCAAGCGCGTACTAATTGTGGGCGGTGGTGACGGCGGCATGCTGCGGGAAGTGTGCCGGCATCGCTCCGTCAAATCCATCACCCAGGTGGAGATTGACCAGGCAGTGGTCGATATGGCGATACAGTATATGCCCGGTCACAGCCAGGGTGCCTATGATGACCCCCGTCTCAACCTGGTGATCGCCGACGGTCTGGTGTTTGTGCGGGATACGAAGGAAAAATTCGATGTCATCATTTCCGATTCCACCGATCCCATTGGTCCCGGCGAGACTTTATTCACCGAAGGTTTTTACGCCAATTGCAAACGGTGTCTGAACAAAGGCGGTGTGCTGGTCACGCAAAACGGCGTGGCCTTCATGCAATTGGAAGAGGTCAAAACCACGGCCAAACGTCTGGCGCCCTTGTACAAGGACTGGGGTTTTTACGGCGCCGCCGTCCCAACCTATATCGGCGGGATTATGACTTTTGCCTGGGCGACCGATACTAAGGCCTTGCGAGCGACGTCCCTGCCGGTCCTGAAAAGACGGTTTAAACGGTCGAAAATCAATACCAGATATTACAATCCCGAGATCCACCAGGCCGCCTTCGCCTTGCCGCAGTACTTACAGGAATCCTTGCAGTCGGCCAGCAAAGCCCGATGAACGGTTTTCTGACCGATACCCGTATCAAGGAACTGGCAGCGCAGCATGGAACACCCTTACTGGTGCTGGATTGTAACGTCCTGAAGCGACAGGTTGAACAGTTACGCAAGGCATTACCGGGAGTCGACTTTTTCTACGCCGTCAAGGCATTTCCCCATCCCGATATCATTAATACCATGGATCAATGTGGCGTCGGTTTCGATCTGGCCAGCAGCGGCGAGATCGAACTGGTGCGGCAGTTTTATATCAATCCGCGCAATACCATACACACGCACCCGATCAAGAAAAACCGGGATATTCGCGACAGTCTGCGCTTCGGATGCACAACTTTCGTGGTCGATAATGGCGAGGAAATGAAGAAATTTTACCCTTACCAGAACCGCGTCGGTCTGTTGCTGCGGGTCAGTTTTCCCAACCCGGATGCCATCGTCGACCTGTCACGCAAATTCGGGTGCTCTCCAGACGAGGCCATCGAATTATTAGAGATGGCGAAACAGATGGGTATGCACGTGAAGGGCCTGTCCTTCCACGTCGGATCCCAAAGCCGCAATTCCAATATGCATGTCACTGCCATCAGGCGGTGCCGGGAGATCCTGAACGATTATAACCGCCATGCCGAAATACCCATGAGCATGCTCGATATCGGTGGCGGCTTCCCGGTTAATTACTGCGATACGATGCCGGATATCGATACCTTCTGCGCGCCGATTACCGAGGCGTTACGGGATCTGGGCGAAGACCTCCATATTATCGCTGAACCGGGCCGATTCCTGGTGGCACCGGCCGCCATCTCGATTACGGCCGTGACCGGCAAAGCCGCGCGCGGTGGCCGCAACTGGTATTACCTTGATGATGGCGTCTATGGCGCCTACAGCGGTCAGATTTTCGACCATGCCAGATATCCGATCCGCTGTTTAAAAGCTGGACCAGCCTCACCATCCGTTCTCGCCGGGCCTACCTGTGACAGTATCGACATCATCAGTGAAGAGATCCAGTTACCGGAACTGGAAATCGGGGATCTGGTGATTGGCGAAATGATGGGTGCTTATACCGTCTCGACCGCTACTGACTTTAATTCACTGTCCCGATGTGAAATTATCGTGCTGAACAAACCGGAGGCTGCTGACAAGATTCCGCATATAGCGTAATTCGAAACTGCCGTCGTCACCGTTACCCTGCAATAAAAGCATTGGGTAGGGTTCTTGCTCTCACCAAAAAATATGGCCTACCCTCCGCGGTAATCACCGCCGTTTTCACATCCTGCAGATGATCATTTCCCTGCTTAAAAATTTCTTGATTTATTTTATGAAATAGGAGATAAAGTTCGCGAATTTAGGGGCGGTAAATTTCCCGTGCTGACACGGGAAGTTTCTCGGGGTTGTGGAACATCAATATCGATAATGTTACGTTTTGAGGGGGGCTATGCTTAACTTTGTCAATCTTGTTTCGCGGGCGTGTAAGGGTGGCATGGGGACATTCGCACAACAATGGATCCCGGCGAACACGCGCATTCTAGAGTTCACCGGCAATAAGGTAATTCGCGCCTTAGTCAATCAAGCCTTGATGAAGGGCAGTACCGACTGTTTTTTGCAGATCGATGAAAATACCTTTCTCGGCGCATCGGGGAAAATAGATGATTACGTCAATCATTCCTGTGAGCCGAATTGTGGACTCGAATTCGCCAACGACCGCGTCTACCTGCGATCCATCCAGCATATTAACCGGGGCGAAGAACTGACGTTTGATTACGCCACTTCCCAGAAATCCTTTCCGTTCCGGTTTAACTGCCGATGCGGCAGCCTGGATTGCCGGGGTGAGATAGGGGATTACAGCGAAATACCAGGTACCAAAAAAGCCTATTACCTGTCCAAGGGGGTGATCGCCCCTTTTCTGGTGCAGCGGGTGGAACCCGTCAGAATAAGAGTGAAGGAAAAGCGCGTCGCGCATTAAAACGCTACTGCCGTGGCCAAATGAGCCAGGGCAAGACTTCTCGGCTCAGGTCAGCAGGCGTGCCAGGACCTGGTGATAAATCCCGGTAAGTTTTTCCAGATCGGTCACGCGCACGCATTCATTCACTTTATGGATGGTGTCATTCACCGGTCCCAGTTCGATGACTTCCGCCCCGGTCGGGGCGATGAAACGGCCGTCTGATGTGCCGCCCTCAGTTGATAACCTCGGTTCCAGACCGGTGATCCCGCGGATCGCGGCCTGTACCGCCTCCAGCAGCGGCCCCGACTCGGTTAAAAATGGTGAACCGGAAGAATACCAGTCGATATCAAAATGCAACTGGTGGCGGTTCAATACCTCCAGCACTTTGCTGATCAACTCTTCCTTATCAAACACCGTTGAGTAGCGGAAATTAAAAACAATTTCTATGAACCCCGGAATAACATTATCGGCCCCGGTACCGGCGTTGATGTTGGAGATTTGAAAGCCGGTAGGCGGGAAAAATTCGTTGCCCTGGTCCCAGACGGTGGCGCATAGTTCATGCAAAGCCGGCAATACCAGGTGGATCGGGTTGCTGGCCAGGTGCGGGTAGGCAACATGTCCCTGTACGCCATGCACTTTCAGCCGGGCCGACAGCGTGCCGCGCCGGCCGATCTTGATGACATCGCCCGCCTGCGCATCACTCGTCGGCTCACCGACCAGGCACCAGTCGATCTTAATCCCTTGCTGCTCCAGATAAGCGACGACCTGCCGTGTGCCATCCACGGCCTTGCCTTCTTCATCGCTGGTCAGCAGCAGGGCCACGGTTCCCTTGTGATTCCGGTGTTTTTCGACAAATTGTTCCAGTGCCGTGACCATGGCCGCCAGGCTGCCTTTCATGTCAGCGGCGCCGCGCCCGTACAGCAGACCATCGGTTAACGTAGGCATAAACGGATCGGATCGCCATTTCCCGAAATCACCCACCGGGACGACATCGGTATGCCCGAGCATGGCGAACACGGGTTGGCCGCCGCCGTGCGTCAGCCAGAGATTATCAACCTGATTATGACGTAAATGCACGGCCTTAAAACCCAGTGGCGCGAGCTGTGTGGCGATAAGCTGCTGGCAACCGGCGTCGTTCGGTGTGATGGAAGTGCGGCTAATCAATGCTTTTGCCAGTTCCAGGGTGGCAGCCGCGGATTTGCTAGCCATGGTCATTATTCTCCGGCATTTTGTTCATCGTGGAATTATCGATTATTTAACTGAATACCGCGAGGATTTCGTCAGCCTTGACCCGGTTCCCGCCATCGCAACTGATATTACGCTGCACTTTAAAAGCATCAATTTTAGCGCCGGCTTTTTTATAAAGGTCACAGATAGCCCGTGTTTTATGATTCGAGATCACCACCTGGATACCCCGGTCCGCAAGTTTCCGCGCCGTCTCCGTTAACAGCAACTGGTCGTTCCAACTGAAACCATTGGTGTGGTAATCCGTGAAATGCGCGGTTTTGCTGAGCGGCGCATAAGGGGGATCACAATAGACGACGTCACCCCGACGGGCCAACTTCAGCGTGGCGGTGAAATCCGCGTGCAGAAAGGTTGTATGTTGCGTCGCCGCGATAAATCCCCGCATGGCCCTGGCCGGTAACTTGGGGTTTATATACAAGCCAAAGGGGGTATTGAACTTGCCGCTCTTGTTGTAGCGGCACAGGCCGTTGTAGCAATGTTTGTTTAAATACAGGAACAGCGCCGACTTGCGACGCCGGTCAGCGGTTTCGTTGAATTCCTCACGGAAGCTGTAATATTTTTTCTCGTTGTTATTGGCCGGGAGGAACAAGGACCCGCAATAGTGGATAAAATCCTCACCCTCGGTTACGAGTTGCTGATAGAGGTTGATTAGATCGGGATTGCCGTCGGCCAGCAGGTATTCCGGATAATTGGTATTCAGAGACACCGCGGCGGAGCCGGTGAACGGCTCGATCAGCCGCTGGCCTGGTGGTAGCAGGGATCGTATCCGCTGGGCTAGACGATACTTGCCTCCTGGCCACTTCAGGAATGGTTTCAGGCCGATGCTGGCGATGGTTGTTCTTCCGGTGTCAGGGCGGTGATGCTTAAGGCATGTATCTGCGCCGGCATGAGATCAGCGACGGCCCGGTAGACCATGCGGTGACGCTCAAGGGGTTTCTGGTTGGCGAATTGCGCCGATACGATCTTCACGGTGAAATGTCCGGCGCCGCCGGCAGCGGCGTGTCCGGCATGCCGGTGCGAATCATCGATAATATCGAGCTGTGCCGGCGCCAGGGCCTGAGTGAGACGTTCCCGGATTAACGCAACCCTGTCCATGGTTCAGGGCAGCGTCTGCTTGAAGGGTTTGACCAGGATGCTTTTATAGATGCCGGCCTGGAGATAGGGTTCAGCATCGGCCCAGCTTTGAGCCTCAGGCAAAGAGGCGAACTCCGCCACAATTAAACTGCCGGAGTATCCCGCCGGCCCTGGATCGGGGCTGTCGATGGCCGGAAAGGGGCCGGCCAGGACCAATCGGCCCTGGTCTCGTAGCGCTTGCAATCGCGCCAGGTGTTGCGGGCGGGTGCGCTGGCGTTTTTCCAGACTGTCCGCTGTATCCTCACACATAAAGGCGTATAACATCACTGTTTCCCGGTTTGTTCCGGATCGGATATATACTTGGCCAGGTAAAATGACTGGCCGATGGCAAACAGGAAAAACAGGCCGAGCATCCCGAACATCTTGAAATTCACCCAGAATTCGGTACTGAAGTTAGAGGCGATGTAGAGATTGATGATGCCGACGACCGTAAAGAAACCGGCCCAACTGAGATTCAGCGGGCCCCAGACGGATTCCGGCAAATCGATCTGCTGTCCCAGCATGGTCTTCATGATATTTTTTTTGGTCAGGTACTGGCTGCCAATGATGACCAGGGCGAAGGCCCAATAGACGGCGGTCGGTTTAAATTTAATGAACCGCTCATCGTGCAGCAATAAAGTGGCGCCTCCCAATACCAGGATCATGGCGAGAGTAATCAGATGCATCTTTTCCACCTTCTTGTTCCGGTACCAATAGATCCCGATTTGGACGATGGATGCAACGATAGCCGTCGCGGTAGCCGCGTAGATGGCCTGCTCGCGATCATCTGGCAGATAGTAGGCGATAAAGAAGGCCAGAATCGGGAAAAAATCAAATAGGAATTTCATCCGCTGTTACGCTGAGTGTATTTGCAACATAATAGCTGAAAACCCAGATCGTCACCATGGCCCAGTATTTACAGATCCATGCCGTTACCCCGCAGGAAAGGTTGATCGACCAGGCCGCGGACATTTTGCGTGCCGGCGGTATCGCGGTGTACCCGACCGACTCCTGTTACGCCCTGGGCGCGCTCAGCATTAACAAGGCCGCGGTGGAGCGGATCATCCGCATCCGGCGTCTCGCCCCGAAACATAACATGACTCTCATCTGCCGCGACCTCACCGATATCGGCAATTACGCCAGGCTGGATAACATCGCTTTCCGCTTCATCAAAAGCCTGACACCGGGGCCGNNCTTTCCGCTTCATCAAAAGCCTGACGCCGGGGCCGTATACCTTTTTACTGAAGGCCACGCGGGATGTGCCACGCCGGCTGCAACATCCGCAAAAAAAGACCATCGGCTTGCGTATCCCCGATAATCGCATCGCCCTGTCGCTGCTGGAGTCTCTGGGCGAACCCTTGCTCAGTACCAGTCTGATCCTGCCCGGGCAGGAGCTGCCGGAGACCGAACCCGACGCGATCAGGGAACTGTTGCAAAACCAGGTGGATCTGATTATCGACGGTGGCGCCGGTGGCCATATTCCAACCACCGTGCTGGACCTGACGTCGGGCAGCCCGACCGTCATCCGCGTCGGCAAGGGCGATATCAGTCAACTGATGAATATTTAGCGCCAGGCACCATCAGCCAGTGGCGGCAACAACTGCTGGCACGAAGTGAGCAGATTAACACTCTGAAAATCAAGTATAATTTTTTATGCAAATCTGGGCGCGGGATTCGGTACATCTCCGCCGGCAGGTTATAATCCCTGAGGAAACTCTGATTAACTCAGAGGTTCCGTCCGATACAAGGATGTACCGGCATTTTTCAATCCCACCATGGAGGGATTGAAAAATGGAGCAGAGTAAAAGTCACAGCTTTTACTTTGCGGCTCTGAAAAGCCCAGGAGGGACTTATTCAGAGCATCGCTAAACCATAATTATTCCGGGAGGAGCCTTTGCCTGCATCATCTAGACAGCGTGTTTTGTCCGGCATGCGGCCGACGGGACAGTTTCATCTGGGCCATTATCATGGGGTATTGAAAAACTGGCTGAAATTGCAGAATGAATATGAATGCTTTTTCTTTATCGCGGACTGGCATGCCCTGACCACGGAATATGAGGACCCGCGTATAATCGCCGAGTGTGTCTGGAGCAACGTGATCGACTGGCTGGCGGTCGGCATCGACCCGGGTTCGGCCAAGCTCTTTATCCAGTCACGGGTCCCGGAACATGCGGAATTGCATCTGTTATTATCCATGTGTACGCCACTGGGCTGGCTGGAGCGCGTTCCATCTTACAAGGATCAACAGGAGAAGCTGAAGAACAAGGACCTGACCACCTACGGTTTTCTGGGTTATCCCCTGTTGCAGTGCGCCGATATCATCATCTACCGGGCCAGTTATGTCCCAGTGGGCGAAGACCAGGTCGCCCATGTCGAACTGGCGCGGGAGATCGCCCGGCGTTTCAACTTTCTCTATGGGCGGGAATCCGGTTTCGAAGAAAAGGCGGAAAACGCCGCCAGGAAGATGGGCAAACGGAACAACAACATCTACCACGAGCTGCGGCGCAGTTATCAGGAGCAGGGTAATACCCTGAGCCTGGATAAGGCCAGGGCGTTGATTGATACCCAACAAAATATCAGCATCGGCGACCGGGAGCGGTTGATCGGCTATCTGGAAGGGGGTGGCAAGATTATATTCCCGGAACCCCAGGCCTTGCTCACCCATATCCCCAAGGTGCCGGGCACCGATGGGCAGAAGATGTCCAAGTCCTATAACAACACCATCGCCATCCGTGAAGCCCCCAAAAGCGTCGAGGAAAAGATCAAAACCATGCAGACCGATCCGGCCAGGAAACGGCGCAAGGATCCCGGCACACCGGAAAAATGTCCGGTATGGGATTTCCACCATATTTATTCCAATGACGATGTCAAAGCCTGGGTCCTGGACGGCTGCCGCAATGCCAGCATCGGCTGTCTGGAGTGCAAGCAGCACATAATCGATGCCGTGCTGAAAGAGCAGGAACCGATCCGGAAACGCGCCAGGGAATTCGAGCGCGACCCGGAGACAGTGCGCGGCATTATCAGCGAGGGTTGTGAGGCGGCGCGGGATATCGCCCGTGACACCCTGGAAGAGGTCCGCTCGGTGATGGGACTGTCATATCGTTAGTGGCCGCCAGTCATTTGTTCATTGTCAGTTGTGATTCGCGGTATCGGTATCGGTAGACCGTAGACCAAGAACCACTGACAACTGACATAGGACAAATATATACAAATAGATCATAATTACCCGATGAACACCACCACTGAACCAACCGCGCAGACGAGGACGGAACAGGCTGAAATGCCTTTCGCCATCGTGCAGGGCGCCCCCATTACCGAACTGCCGAAAGATCTGTATATACCCCCGGATGCTCTGGAGGTGTTCCTGGAGGCGTTTGAGGGACCGCTGGATCTGCTGCTCTACCTGATCAAGCGCCAGAATCTGGATATTCTCGATATCCCGATAGCCAAAATCACCGAACAATATATGCGTTACATCGAGTTGATGGAGGAACTGCAACTGGAGCTGGCTGGAGAATATCTGCTGATGGCGGCCATGCTGGCCGAGATTAAATCGAGGATGTTGTTGCCCAGCCCCCAGACGCAGGAAGAGGAAGAGGATCCCAGAGCGGTGCTGGTCAGACGCTTGCAGGAGTACGAACGTTTTAAACAGGCGGCAGCCGAGATAGATCAGTTGCCGCGTTATGAACGTGACGTGTTCGGCGTCATCATCGAATTTCCGGACCGGCAAGCCGAGGCCAGGAAACCGGAAGTGTCCATGGACAGCGTACTGAAGGTGTTCGCCGAAGTGCTGCAACGCGCTGAGTTGTTCTCCCATCATCACATCGCGCGGGAACCCTTGTCCGTACGCGAGCGCATGACGTTCATACTGGACCGCATCAACGCCCAGGAGTTTACCAATTTCAAGGATCTTTTTACTGTGGCGGAAGGCCGGGCCGGGGTAATCGTCACCTTTCTGGCGGTGCTGGAACTTCTCAAGGAAGCATTGATCGAAATGGTACAAAATGAAATCAATGGTCCTATCTACATAAAGGCTGTGGTATGACGCAGGAACAGTTGAAAAAAATTATTGAGGCCGCGTTGCTGATGTCCGGCCGGCCGTTGAGTATCAACCAGTTGCTGGATTTATTTGAAAAGGATGCCGAGCCGCCGGAAAAATCCGACATCCGCGCGGCACTGACGGAGTTACAGGCGGATTATGTCGATCGCGGCGCCGAGTTGAAGGAGGTTGCCAGCGGTTTCCGCTTTCAGGTCAAGTCCGATTACGCGCCCTGGGTGAATCGTCTGTATGACGAAAGAACCCCGCGTTATTCCCGGGCCTTGCTGGAGACCCTGGCCATCATCGCCTATCGCCAGCCGATTACCCGTGGCGAGATAGAGGATATCCGCGGCGTCAGTGTCAATACCAATATCATCAAAACCATGCAGGAACGGGAATGGATCAGGGTGATCGGTTATCGGGACGTGCCGGGCAAACCGGAACTGCTGGCCACCACCAAGCAATTTCTGGATTATTTCAATCTGAAACAGCTCTCGGATTTACCCAGCCTGGCTGAGATCAAGGATTACGACCAGCTCAACCCGGACCTTTTCGCCACGCTGGAGGCGGAAATGGGCAGACCAGCGGCAGTCCTGTCGGACCAGGCAAACCCGCAGGCGTCCGCGCCGGCCACCGCCGAGGTCCAGAGCTCGGATGATAATATCGTGCCGTTTTCCGGTTGAGTGATGGCAGGTCGCCCCCGCCCACGGCATTTGCCAGTCAAACAAAAAAAATCCGCTCCCGAACGCCTGCAGAAAATCCTGGCCAGGGCCGGACTCGGCTCCCGCCGGGAGATCGAAACCTGGATCGAGGCTGGCCGTATTACGGTCAATGGCAAGATCGCCAGCCTGGGTGACCGTGTTACCACTGATGACCGCATCAAAGTGGACAAGACCGAGATTAAGCTGGCTGGGAGTTTGCCGGTCACGACGCAGGTGCTGGCATATTACAAACCGGAAGGCGAGATCGTCACTCGCAAGGACCCGGAAGGCAGGAAAATGGTGTATGCCGCACTGCCGCCGCTCAAGCGCGGCAAATGGACAGCCGTCGGCAGGCTCGACGTCAATTCATCGGGATTATTGCTATTCACCACCGACGGGGGATTGGCAAATCGCTTAATGCATCCTTCGGCAAATCTGGAACGGGAGTATGCTGTCCGCATCCTCGGTGAGGCGTCACCGGAACAGCTCAATAATATGCTGCGCGGAGTACAACTGGAGGACGGCCATGCCAGATTTACCAGTATCATCAATGCCGGTGGGCGCGGGGTCAATCACTGGTATCACGTCGTGCTCATGGAAGGACGCAACCGGGAGGTCCGCCGACTATGGGAATCGCAAGGGTTGCAGGTCAGTCGCCTCATCCGTGTGCGCTTTGGTCCCTACCAGTTGCCCCGCAAAAAACGCACTGGTCATTTCTGGGAACTGACCCAGGCGGAAGTAAATGGCCTGCTTGCCGCCGCCGGTCTGAAAAAACAGTTAACAGTAGACAGTAAAAAATTGACAGTGAAAAGTGGAATGTCAAAAGCCAAAAGGCAAAAAGTAAAAAGTGGAAAGTACAAAGTGAAAAGTTGAAAGTATTAAACTCATCTCACTTTATACTTTTAACTTTCCACTTTTCACTGTGATCGATGCCAAATAGAGACAAGTTATTAATTCTCTATAGCAGGCTTTACGAAGTCTATGGCCCTCAGCACTGGTGGCCGGCCGAAACCGCTTTTGAGGTCATGGTCGGCGCCGTGCTGACCCAGAACACGGCCTGGACCAACGTCGAAAAAGCCATAGCCAATCTCAAGGACGCCGGCAAGCTGGCGTTGAAGCCCATGGCGCGGATGACAGACCGGCGTTTGGCCAGGCTCATACGGCCGTCCGGCTATTTCAACCTCAAAGCGCAGCGACTCAAGGCGCTGTGCGCGTGGCTGCAAGAGTCCGGCGGCGTGGGGAAGCTCAGGAAAATACCGACCGAACGGTTGCGTCCGGCATTGCTGGCCGTGCATGGTGTCGGTCCGGAAACCGCCGATAGCATATTGCTTTATGCCTTCGATCGGCCGGTGTTCGTAATCGATGCCTATACCCGTCGCTTGTTAAAGAGGCTGAACTTCAGCGAGGGGAATGAACCCTACGAGGTGTTGCGGTCAGGCTTTGAATCGGCGCTGGAGCCTGACCCAGCCATGTTCAATGAATTCCATGCTTTAATTGTCCGGCACGCCAAGGTGAAGTGCCAGAACACCCGCGTATGCAGGCATTGCCTGGTTGAAAGGCCTGTTAAGTGAAAAGGAGAAAGAGTAAAGTGAAAAGGAGGTTCGATAGTACCTTGGTATCTAAAATAACGTTAATTACATTTCCTTTCTTTCCATTCACTTTCCACTATTAACTTTTAACTTTTTACTGAATTTAAGGTATTCTTCCCGCCCCCATAAATAATGTGAGTTTGAGTATTATGACGGACAGGCGGTCTTTAATCGCCGCGAACTGGAAGATGAATGGCACCCTGGCTTCCATCCGGCCCCTGGTGCAGGGGGTGCTGGCAGGCGTAGCCAAAGGTTGCCAGGCCGAAGTGGCGCTATGCGCACCGGCTATTTATCTGGCGGAAGTGGGTCAATTATTGAAAGGCAGCAGTATTGCCCTGGGCGCGCAAAATGTTTCGAACCATGAATCCGGGGCCTATACCGGTGAAATCTCCACGGCCATGTTACAGGACTATGCCTGCCGCTATGTCATCGTCGGTCATTCCGAACGCCGGAATTTATATGGCGAGACGGACCAGCAGGTGGCGGAAAAATTCATGCGCGTACAGGCGTCCGGGATGACGCCGATCCTGTGCGTCGGTGAGTTGCTGGAAGAACGCGAAGCCGGTAATACCGAAGAAGTGGTGGCCAGGCAACTGGATATGGTTATCCAGCAGGCCGACATCGCGGCCTTCGCCAATGCAGTCCTCGCTTACGAACCGGTCTGGGCTATCGGCACCGGTCGTACGGCCACCTCGGAGCAGGCGCAGGAGGTCCACGCCTTCATTCGATTAAGGCTGGCCAGGCATGACAATCGGATTGCTGATAAAATACGGATCCAGTATGGCGGCAGCGTCAAGGCCGCTAATGCACGGGAATTATTTTCAATGGCGGATGTTGATGGCGGCCTGATCGGCGGCGCATCCCTGAAAGCAGATGAGTTTCTCGGCATCTGCCATGCAGTGAGGTAGATATAAGTGGAGACATTACAGACTCTTTTATTTGTATTACAGGTATTGGTGGCCGTGGCCTTGATCGGTTTTATCCTGGTCCAGCATGGCAAGGGGGCTGATGCCGGTGCGGCATTTGGCAGCGGCGCCTCGGCGACGGTGTTCGGCGCCAGCGGTTCCGGTAATTTCATGACCAGGGCGACGACGATATTAGCGATGGTGTTTTTGCTAAACAGCCTGGGATTGGCCTATATCGCGACGCAGCGGACTTCAAAAAGCACGAGCTTGATGCAACAAGAGACTACGGTGACTGTCCCTGCAGGACCAGCCACCGCCTCGGCATCTGTTGAGGAGGTTCCGGCTGCACCGGCAACCGATGATACTGGTGCGGAGACCCCGGCGATACCGGCGGACTGATAGTGATTGCTGATGTCTGCTCCCGCTTACCGGAACGGACATTGTCGAATTTGCCGATGTGGTGAAATTGGTAGACACACCATCTTGAGGGGGTGGCGGGGCAACCTATGTCGGTTCGAGTCCGACCATCGGCACCAAATATCATGGTGGAGGTCGCCGGGGAAAATGCTCACATTCGCCTCGTAAGCCAAAATTCTCCCTTTCAACATGTTCCTACCGACTCCTTCCATGGAGTCGTCCAGGCAGATTTGTCGAGTCCGACCATCGGCACCATAAAAACAGTTACAAGTAAAAAGTTACAAGTAATAAGTGGTCAGCCACTACTTTCATAAGTAGACCGGAAACTATGCAGCATCTGCTGGTTAAAATCAGGCACCACACACCATTAATCCTGACGACCGCCCTCATCGCTCTGGCATTTCTGTTCGTTTCCTATAACAAGTATGACCTGGGTTTTATCCAGCAGCTTGAAAATTATCTCTATGACACCCGGCTTACTCTCACCATGCCTGGTGATGTCGATCCGACCATTGTCATTGTCGATATCGATGAG
>JACVQI010000005.1:0-3093 GCA_015661095.1 Gammaproteobacteria bacterium | reverse complement strand
CGTTGGCCCTGGGGCAGGGACAAACTGGCGCACCTTGTGACAGAGTTATTCGGGTATTACAAGGTGTCGCTGATAGGGTTCGATATTTTCTTCCGGGAGCCGGATGACAGTTCCGGTTACCGCATCCTGCGGCAACTGGGCAAACAGGAACTGGCGGATGTGCCTCAATATCTGGAGCGGCTGGAAGAATTACAGACACGGCTCGATTTCGATAAGCAATTCAGCGACAGCCTTGCCACGGGCCCGGTGGTTTTGGGATATACCTTTTTTGCGGAACACGAAAGCAATGCCGGCATCCAGGACGGCGTCCTGCCGCCACCGGTCATCACTGCGGTGGATGTCGCGGGCAGGTTCATGCCGGCCCAGGTTTATACCGGCTATGGCGCCAATTTGCGGGAAATACAGGCCAACGCTGCCAGTGGCGGCCATACCATGCCGGCGCTCGATAGCGATGGCGTGGTCCGACGTGTACCCATGCTGATCGAGTTTCAGGGCGATTACTATGAATCGTTATCGTTGGCGATGACCCGGTTAATCCTGGGAGCGGAGAAAGTCGTGCCGGTATTCGCGGGAAAACCAGACAGCGGGACTGCTTATCCAGACCTGGAGTGGTTAAGCCTGAACGATATCAGGATCCCGGTCGATGCCCATATCCAGGCGCTGGTGCCCTATCGCGGCAATGCCAAAAGTTTTCCTTATGTTTCGGCCGCGGATGTCATCAGAGGCAGGGCTGATCCGAAGATCCTGGAAGGCAGTGTGGTGTTGATCGGCACCTCGGCAAAAGGACTGGTGGACTTGCGCCCGACCCCGGTGAATCGCGAATTCCCAGGCATGGAAATCCATGCCAACCTGATTTCCGGAATCCTGGATCAGAGGCTGAAAACGTCAAACGAGGTCACGGATATGATTGGCCTCATAGCCTTGTTCCTGACCGGGCTGATTCTGGCCCTGGTGCTGCCGTTCCTCAGCCCGGTACCGGCAACGGTTTTCACGGGCGCCGTCCTGGCTGCGGTCCTGGGTACGAACTATTACTATTGGTCGAATAATCTGGTCATCCCGCTGGCGCTGAATCTGCTCCTGGTGCTGCTCGCGTATCTGATCAACATGGCCTATGGATTTTTTATCGAACAGCGCGCCAAGCGGCAATTGTCCCACCTGTTTGGCCAGTACCTGCCGCCAGAACTGGTCGAGGAAATGAGTGAAGACCCTACTACTTACACCCAGCATGCGCAGAACCGGGAAATGACGGTGTTGTTTACCGATATCCGCAGCTTCACCACTATCTCCGAAGGTTTGACGCCGCAAGAGCTATCCGCCCTGTTGAAGGAATATCTGACGCCCATGACGCAGATCATTTATGACCACCGGGGGACAATCGACAAGTATATCGGCGATGCGGTGATGGCGTTCTGGGGCGCACCGCTGGCGGATCCGGACCATGCCCGGCATGCGCTGTACACCGGCCTCGCCATGCTGGAACGTCTGAATGCCATCCGCGAGAACTTCCAGGAGCGCGGCTGGCCGGAACTTCATATCGGTGTCGGTATCAATACCGGCTTGATGAGTGTCGGCGATATGGGCTCCAAATTCCGCATGTCCTATACGGTCCTGGGCGATGCCGTCAACCTGGGTTCCCGGCTGGAAGGTCTGACCAAAAATTATGGGGTGGAAATTATCGTCAGTGAAACCACCAAAGCGGCGGTGCCGGATTACGTCTACCGGGAGCTGGACGTGGTCAAGGTCAAAGGTAAGGACAGACCGATTAGCATCTTTGAACCCATCGCACCTGCGATAGAGATGACTGATGTGGAATTCAACGAAGTAACCTTGAATGAGCAGGCCCAGATGAATTACCGTGCCCAGTTCTGGGATGAGGCGGAGTCACAGTTCCGGCAATTACAGGAGATGTCTCCCGACCGGACGCTATATCGGATCTATCTGGACCGGATTGCGGAATTTCGCCTGCATCCACCCGGTGCTGGTTGGGATGGCGTATATACATTCAAGACCAAATAAGCAATAAATATGAAAATCAGCTAGTTAGCGGAAGGCTGGTGACCCGCAAAAATCTTGGAACGGAAAAGCGCGCAGGATACCCCTGCAATCGTCTTGGTTATTTTGTCATGCTGATGTGACAGACAAAGCTACGGTTGCGTTTATTGAGATAGAACAATCTTTTTACAAAATAATCTGTGACGGTCTGGTTGGCTACGCGTATAATTTGCGCTTCTAAAACTGGTTAATATCTTTTAACTGTTGCTAGTGAAATGCTCGAGCATTACATCCCAATCCTGATTTTCATTGTCATCGGCCTCGGTCTCGGTTGCGTGTTATTTCTGCTCGGCTATGTCCTCGGCCCCAACCGCCCGGACAGTGAAAAGAATTCCCCTTATGAATGCGGTTTCGAGGCATTCGAGGACGCCCGCATGAAGTTCGACGTCCGTTATTACCTGATCGCCATCCTGTTCATCATTTTCGATCTCGAAATCGCCTTTTTCTTTCCCTGGGCGGTGGTGATCCGGGAGATCGGCATGACCGGTTTCTGGGCCATGATGATATTCCTGGGGGTATTGACCATCGGCTTCGTGTACGAATGGCGCAAAGGCGCTCTGGAGTGGGAGTAACCGGTATGGGCGCGGAAGAGATCATCCTGGACGATCGTAATATCTTTATCACCACCGTCGATGATCTGGTCAACTGGGCCCGGACCGGCTCGGTCTGGCCGATGACCTTCGGGTTGGCCTGTTGCGCCATCGAAATGATGCATGCCTACGCCACCCGTTATGACTTCGAAAGATTTGGAATTTTTCCCCGCCCCAGTCCACGCCAGTCCGATGTCATGATCGTGGCGGGCACGCTGGTAAATAAAATGGCGCCGGCCCTGCGCAAGGTTTATGACCAGATGGCGGAACCGCGCTGGGTGATATCCATGGGTTCCTGCGCCAACGGCGGCGGTTATTATCATTATTCCTATTCCGTGGTGCGGGGCTGTGATCGGATTATCCCGGTCGATATTTATGTGCCGGGTTGCCCACCGACGCCTGAGGCGCTGATGTACGGCGTCATCCAGTTGCAGAAAAAAATAAAACGGAC
>JACVQI010000294.1 GCA_015661095.1 Gammaproteobacteria bacterium | reverse complement strand
GAAGATTCCGCGTCATCTGGCACGCTTCCGCGACTCCCTGATCAACACTGTAAACACTGTCATGCAAAGGGTGGCCAACCAACTGGTGCTGGAATTGACAGACAAAATCTACCAACGGAGTTAGTAGTAATAATTGAAATAAACGGCCAGTTTCTGGCCGTATGACGTGATTAATCCTGCGGCGCTACATCCCGGAATTTGATCAACCATTTACCGTCAACACGGACCAGCTCGTCCACGCCGCGGCCGGCTGCGGCGACGCGTGGCGGGGTATCCTGCCCGACCGCGCCAAACACCGTCATCCAGTACGAGTGATAGCGGGCGTGATCAGCATCGATTAATTCGATATAGGAATTGGTGATCATATGATACATGGGCGGCGATTTGGGTTCGCCCTTGGCTTCGCGATCCGCGCGGTCTTTCCTGAGACCCTCAATCATCTGCCGCAAGGCGGCCCGACCTTTTTCGGCATTCGGCCCGCTGTGAAACTGGCCGTCTTCAGTGTAGGTTTGAGCGTAGGCCTCCGCATCGAGAGTATCCAATGCCCGGACATAACGCCACATCAGTTCCTGGATCTCCGCCCGGGCCTTCCCTTCACCCGTACCGGCCTCTTCGGCGGCACCTGCATACGGGGCTATACCTAAACCCAGTACGATTAGAGTTATCACAACGAAGCTTTTACTGAACATATGCTGTCTCCACGGATTCGTATTACAGTACGGTGAGCATAGCTGATCCCTGGTTGGCAAAGCCAGTTGCTGAATTGGAACCTGGTGTGGAGTTGCAAGCAGCAATCGTTGGATAACCCACAGTGCTTGAACGTTTGACGTCTATAGTTGTTACCAGTAAAAATTGATTTATGTCAATGACATAGCTAATCCAGTGATGTTAGCTTCCACGACCATTGCGGCTTGGAAAATTAGACGCCGCTAAATTCACTTGCTGTCGGGGGCAACCCGTTGGCTTTACCTAAAATAATGTCAGATCGGGATCATCTATTACCTCCTTCTACCGGGCAGGTGTACAGCGCCTGCCCGCACGATTGCCCGGATGCGTGCAGTATCATTTCCACGGTCGAACGTAGCCGGCTGACGCATATTCGCGGCAATCCGGATCATCCGGTTACCCAGGGCTTTATCTGCCGTAAATTCGCCAGTGCACCCGACCGGATCTACGGGGCGGATCGACTGCACTATCCGCTGCTGCGCACCGGCGCCAAGGGCGCGGGGNNNNCCAAGGGCTCGGGGGAATTTCGACGGATTTCCTGGCAGACCGCTGTGGACACCATCGCGGCACGTTGGCGCGATCTCATCACTCAATACGGACCGCACAGCATCCTGCCATTCTTCGGTTCCGGTACGGAAGGATTGATTAACGGCAAAATCGCCGGCAAGCGGTTTTTTAACCGGCTGGGAACCCTGCAACTGGATCGCACCATCTGCACCCGGAGCGGCCGTGAGGGTTACCGATACACCATGGGCACCTCGAGTGGCGCCGATCCGGCCGCCATCGCCCACAACAAGTTGATTATCGCCTGGGGTTGCAATACTGCCTCGACCAATATCCACCATCAGACCTTTCTGAAACAGGCGAGAGACAATGGCGCCGCCCTGGCCGTGATCAACCCCGTCAAGATCAGGGGAAGCGAAGCAGCCGATTACCTGCTGTGTCCCCGCCCCGGTACCGATGCCGCCCTGGCGCTGGGCATGATGCATGTGATTATCGCCGAGGGTCTGCATGACCGGGAATTCATCGACCGATACACTCTCGGTTTTGACGCATTGAGCCAGACCGTAACTCAGTATCCGCTGGATAAAGTCGCCGCGATTACGGATATACCGGCGACCGCGATACGGGACTTCGCTCTGGCCTATGCCAGACTGCGCCCGTCCTTTATATATGTCGGGCCCGGTAGTCAGCGGCACAGCAATGGCGGCATGACACTGCGTACCCTGGCCTGCCTGCCGGCCCTGGTTGGGGCCTGGCAACACAAAGGCAGCGGCCTGTATTTTCCCACCAGCACCATCTTCCCGGTCGATACGGGCGCACTGGAAGGCGAGGAACTGCGACCCAATGCCGCGGAAAAATATAACATGATCGAACTCGCAGACCGGCTCGAAGATAAGGATCCACCGGTACGGAGTCTGTATGTCTTTAACGGCAATCCCGCGACCGTGCTGTATAACCAGAATAAACTCCGGGCGGCCTTACGCCGGGAGGACCTGTTTACCATCGTCCACGACCAGTATCTCACCGATACCGCCCGTTACGCCGATCTGGTGTTGCCGGCAACGACCCAGTTCGAACACACCGACCTGCTGTTTTCCTACTATCACTTCAGTGTTCTGCTCAACCGCCAGGCGATTGCGCCGGTGGCCGAATGCCGATCCAATCTGGACACCTTCCAGCTGCTGGCCGCGGCCATGGGTTTTAAAGACGAATGTTTCCAGGAGGACAGTTGGGACATTATCAACAAAATTCTGCTTCTGAACGATCCGGCCCTGGCCGGCATTACCCTGGACCAGTTGCTGGCCAGTGGTTGGCAACGCGCCCAAATCGAAACAGCGGATGAACTCCTCAGCCAGGGCCGCTTGCCGACTCCATCGGGCCGGATTGAATTTTATTCAGAACTCATGCAGAACCACGGCCATTATCCTCTGCCCTGGTACGTGCCACCCCGGGAAAGCCCGGAACGTACGCCGGATCTGTACCGGCAGTTTCCCCTGCATTTTCTGACGTCCTCCGCTCATTCGTCCTTGAATTCAAATTATGCCCAGTTCAATGGCAGGCACGGCGGCCATGACAGTCCGACATTGATCATGCACCCGCAGGACGCCATGAAAAGACAGATCAAGTCCGGGGATTTCGTTTCCGTCTACAACCAGCGCGGTCAATGCAGGCTGGTGGCGCATATTGAAGACAGTATCAAGCCTGGTGTTGTTGCCAGTCACGGTCTGTGGTGGGACCGGCAATATCCCGATGGCAGCAATGCCAATCACACCACACCCGATTTCACCGGCGATATCGGCGGTGGTTCCGCCTTCAACTCAAACCTGGTCGAAGTGATGGCTGTGACTGAAGTCCAGATGACTGCCACGGATACCCGCCATGCCTGCTGAAACAGCATTGCAACTCTCGCAAGCCCCGGCCTGCTACCTGCATCGCGGCATCGATTGCATAGAGTTGTTTGATTATCCGCTGACGGCCATGACTGAACTCAGGGAGCTTTATACCGGATTGCAGCGCAACGGCTACCGTAAACTCGGCTTTCACTCGCCCATGCCGCGCACGCATGCGTTTCAGGACGATGGGGTCGCCTGTTTCTATCTGCATGATGATGCGAACCAGCGCCGGTTATCATTCGAACTGCTGGAACATACCCTGCAACACGCCAGACAATGGCAGGCGGATTACGTGGTCACGCATCTGACTTATGGCCGGACCGATACCAAAGACTTCGGCCATGAACGTCTGGCGGCCGCGGCCTGCCAGCGCTTCGCCGAATTAAGCCGCTATTATGAAATCCCGATTAATGTCGAGTTTGCCGCCTACACCAGGGCATTTAATCAGACCAGCCAGTTTATCGATGCCATTACCCGGCACAACGAACTGGCGCTCTGTATCGATACCGGCCATACCATGCTGGGCGCGAACCTGAATGAGCGCGATTATTTCGCGGACATCAGGGCCATGGCGCCGTATACCCGCTCCATGCACCTGTGGAATACCACGGGGAACGGGCCGGAACATATCCCCCTGCATCCGACACAGGATCCGGAGACCGGCTGGATCGATATCGAACAGACCTTGCAAATCGTGCTGGCGGAAAATCCAGACGTCACCATCGTCTTCGAATATCCGGTCGCTGACGTTACTCCGGAGATCCAGGCCGGTTATGACTGGATCCGACAAATCATCGATGCTTACCCATTCAACAAATAATGCAGCATTAACTAAGAGGACAGTCTTATGAAAGATTTTAAAGTGTTGCTAATCAACTGTAATACCATGCTGGATACCCTGGTAACCGCGGGGATCGGCATCCTGTCCGCCAGTCTGAAAAATACCGGCTGCGATGTGCGGCTATTCGATACGACTTTTTTCCGAACCGCCGAACGCACCGGTGATGAGGCGCGCACCGCGGCCCTGCAGGTCAAGAAAACCAACTTCAAGGAGTTTGGCATCGAACCGGACGAAGGCGACGTGGTGGAAGAGTTCGTCAAGGTGGTGGAATCCTATAAACCCGACCTCATCGGCCTGTCCTGCATTGAGGTTACCTGGCCCCTGGGCCTGGAGTTGCTCAAGGCGGTGCGCCATACCGGCATACCCACCATCGTCGGCGGCGCCTATGCCACGTTCGGGGCGGACATTATTATCCGGCAGCCGGCCGTGGACATGGTCTGCATCGGGGAAGGGGAGCAGGCGTTGACAGAACTGTGCCAGAAGATGCGCGCCGGCGAGGACATCACCGCCATCCATAATATCTGGATCAAACAAAACCACCTGTTATACACCAGGATTGGGATATTTACGACAAGCGGCGCTTCCTGAAACCGATGGGCGGCAAGATTTCCGTGACCGGTACCTTCGAGATGAACCGCGGCTGCCCGTACACCTGTACTTTCTGCATCAACTCCGGCTTTCATTCCCTGTACGAAAATAGCGGCGGTTATTACCGGGAACAGGAGATCCCACGCCTGATCGACGAGATGCTGGAGAAAAAGGAAAAATACAATCTGTCATTCGTTTACCTGGTGGCCGAGAGTTTTCTGACCACCACCCGCAAACGCATCGAGGAATTCGGCCGGCTCTATCCGCAGGTCGGTCTGCCGTTCTGGGTCGAGGCACGGCCTGAATCCATCAGCAAGGACAAAGTTGATCTGCTCAGCAGCTGCGGTTGTGAAGGGATCAGCGTCGGCGTGGAGAGCGGCAATGAAGATTTCCGCGTCCGGATGCTGGGCCGCAACCTGAGCAACGCCCGCATTATCGAGGCCTTTGAAATCCTGTCCAACAGCGACATCCGCGTCAGCGCCAATAACATCATCGGTTTCCCGGACGAAACCCGTGAGATGATCTTCGATACCATTGAACTGGACCGGCAGATCAACGTGCAGGGTGTCATGGTCAGTTTCTTCAGCCCCTATCGCGGCTGTACCCTGAGAGAATTGTGCGAGACCAAAGGTTATATCAAGGAAGACGATATTGCCGGCGATTACCGCCTTGGCCCGACCATGGATATGCCACAACTGCGGCGCGAGGAACTCATCGGTCTGCACCGGACCTTCCCGTTGTATGTGAAATTTCCGAAACACGAATGGGACGATATCCGCCGCTGTGAACAGAATACGCCGGTGGGCAATACCCTGTTTCAGGAATATTCCAGGCGCTATATCGAACAGTTTATGAGTTGAACCGCAGTCATGCAGACACATAACCGGATGATTTATAAACGTGGCTAAAATAGCTTTCCTCGGCACCGGCATCATGGGCGTGGAAATGGCCCATAAACTGATCGACGCCGGTCACGAGCTGACGGTTTATAACCGCACCGGGGCCAAGGCCCAGACCCTGGCGGCCGCCGGCGCCACGGTGTCGGAAACGCCGGCAGCGGCGGGCAGCGGCGGTCATCGATGCGGAATTCATCTTCGCCATGGTCGCCGATGATGAAGCTTCCCGCGCCATCTGGCTGGGTTCCGCCGGTGTCGTACAAGCCAGGTTACGACCAGGAGTGATTGCCGTGGAGTGCTCGACCCTGTCACATGCATGGGTTATGACATTACAACAGACTCTGGCCGCGGTCGGCGTAAGGTTCAGCGACTGCCCGGTCACTGGCGGGCCGGATGGCGCGCGGGCCTGCTCTTTACGGGTACTGGCGGGGGCGGATCCGGATACGCTGACTGGATTGCGACCGATACTGGCGGCGTTTGCCACAGAAATTATCCACTTCGGTCCGGCAGGCAGCGGTACTTGCTACAAATTAATCGTCAATCTGATCGGCGCCGTGCAGGCTACCGCCCTGGCGGAAGGACTGGTAATCGCGGAACAGGCCGGTCTTGATCCCGCGACCGTCGGCCATGCGCTGGAGCAGAGCACGGTTGCCAGTCCGCATGTGCAATATCTGCTGCAACGCATGCTGGCTGCTGATCATGATGATGTATATTTCTCCGCGGCATTGCGCCATAAGGATGCGGCCTATGCCTTACGGCTCGCTGCCGAACATAAACTGCAATTGCCGACGTCCGCGGCAGCGACGGAATTGTTCAGGCTGGCCCTGGCTCAGGGTCTTGGGCAGAAGAACTCCAGTATCATCCATCAGGTCCTGCGCGACCTGCAGGCAAAATAACTCCATGTCAAAAAAAGTTGAACTGGTAGCGCCGGCCGGTAATCTGAAGGCATTGAAGAGCGCGGTCGATAACGGCGCCGATGCTGTCTACGTGGGATTCCGCGACAACAGCAATGCCCGTAACTTTCCCGGTCTCAATTTCAGTCTGGAGGAAATGCGCCAGGGTGTGCAATACATCAGGCAACACGGCAGGCGCCTGTTTCTGGCCGTCAACACCTACCCGACACCGGCGGCCTGGGATACCGCCACCACTGCGGTGGACAATGCCGCGGCCATCGGCGTGGACGCCCTGATCCTGGCTGATATCGGCCTCATGCAATATGCAGTGGAGCGCTATCCTAATCTGCGCCTGCATCTGTCCGTGCAGGGTTCCGCCACCAATCGCCACG
>JACVQI010000293.1 GCA_015661095.1 Gammaproteobacteria bacterium | reverse complement strand
GCCGAGCCGGCCGCCGTCAACAGGTGGCCGATGTTGCTCTTGACCGAGCCGATGACGCAGGGTTGCGCGTTTTTCTCTTCGCCCCAGAGACTGCGCAGACTGTTGAATTCCACCACATCACCGACCGGCGTGCCGGTGCCGTGACATTCGATCAGATCCACATCGGACGGCTGCCAGCCAGCCTGCTGATAAGCCGCCCGCATGGCCCGCAACTGACCTTCGGAATCCGGCGCCATAAGGTTGCCGCCGATGTCATTGGACAAACCGGTCCCCCTGAGTATGGCATAGATCCGGTCGCCATCCCTGAGGGCATCATCCAGCCGTTTCAGCAACAGCATGCCACAGCCCTCGCCGACCACCAGACCATCGGCCTTGTGATCGAACGGCGCACAGCGGCCGCTGGCGGAAATAGCATGCAGGGCGGAGAAGCCCATCTGCGTGTACAGCGAATCGGGCCGCGATAAACCGCCGGCCAGCATGACATCGGCACGGCCCGCCTGCAGTTCATCCATGGCATACTTGACCGCATACAGGGACGACGCGCAGGCGGCATCAAGGGTATAACTGCCGCCGCCCAGTCCCAGCGCCCGGGCCAGGATCCCGGCCGGCAAGCCGGCCACATAGCGGTTCAGTTTATTGACCGAGGTGCCGGCGCGGCTCCGGCCCAGCACCTGTTGTTCCAGCACCGGGCCCAGCAGTTCGTCCGCCAGGGCCGAGGCGGTTTCAGTCGGCAGGACGATGTTACCGATGATGATGCCGGCCCGTTCTTTGTCGATGGTGGTGGTGATCCCGTCGCGCCAGGCCTGGTTGCCGGCCTGTAATAACAGGTGAAACATCGGGTCTAGCCCGGCCAGGAACCCGGCCTCGATATCGAGGCCCGAGGTATCCAGTGTGAAATTTTCTACGAAGCAGGCCCGTTTGGAATAGACCTTGTCCGGCTGTGGCCCCTGCGCGGCATAAACATCGGCCAGCGCCAGCAGCCAACGGCCCGGCGGCGGTTCCCGGGCCTGATCGCGGGCGTGTACAATGTTGTCCCAGAACTGTGCGAGATTTCCGGCCCCGGGAAATACACCGCCGATCCCGACAATGGCAACAACTGGCCTGGTCTCCAACTTACTGGGGCGCCCTGTGCATGAATTCGACAAAGAAATGATTGGGGTCTGTGACAAACACGGCCTGTACGGTTGGCGCGATGAAAACCGGTTTGCCGCTGGTGCTTAATGTCTCCAGTCCGGCGGACTGGATGCGCGACATGATGACATCCATATCCTTCACCATAAACAGTATGTGTGCGACTCCGATATCCTGCAGACGGGGGCTTATTGTTTTCTGCTCGATGTTTCGGTATTGAACGAACTCCATTATTACGGGTGAGCCTGGGATCAGAGCCGTACCGTAGTGGTATTCAGCGCCGGGCGTGTTTTTTAGATTGTTATAAGCCTCATCTTTAATGTATGAGGGACTGGTCCATAATTGCAGGTCCGGGCCTATCAGATCTTTATAGAGATTTTGGGCAGCTTCGAGATCAGCCACTGTCACACTGACCCGGGCCCCCAGGATATTACTCTCAGCGGGTGCGGTCGATGGCGGTGGCGGGGTCAGTTGCATCAGTTCCACGGGATAACCGTCAGGGTCACGTACCAGTACAGCGCGTTTTCCGACGTTAGCGCCGGGTATGCCGGGAACATCTACGACCACTCCACCGATGGTAATAATGGGAACGCCTGCCGCCTTCAGTCGATCCAGAGTTTCATCGAGGTTACGCAGGATCAGGGACAAATGTGAACTGCCGATATCCTGCAAGTTATGCACGTACTGATGCCGTTCGATATTGCGGAATTCGATGGCTTCAATGGCCATCTCCAGGTCCTGTCCGGGCTCGGCTGCCGTTCCCGGTATGGGCAGGATCACAGCCCGAAACTCCGCATGCTTTGGCGAGTTGGCGAATTCTATCAAGCCTGGAGACGAGAAGAACGGGCGTTCCTGATTACGATCGCCGCGAATTCCCGTACCAAGCAGGTCATGATAGAAATGGATGATTCGTTCCAGATCGCCGGTCTGCCGCCCCAGATGGCCGGGACGCAGCACGTCTCCGGGCGGGGCGCCTGCGGGCGGCGATGAGATAACGGTGGGTTCGTCGGCGCGAGCGGTAACCGAGACTATAATCAGTAACATCATGCCGATGGCGGTTATATAAAGAATTTTCATAGGCGCACACTTATTGCTGGAGTTGGCGGTCCCTAAAGGTGAATTAATTCCGTAACCAAGTCAACCTCAGACGAATCGATAAGTTAAGTAAGCTCTGAATAAGTCCCTCCTGGACTTTACTTTTCAGAGCTCGCAAAGTAAAAGATGTGACTTTTACTTTGCTCCATTTTTCAAACAGTTGCCTGTTTGAAAAATGCCGGCACATCCATGTACCGGACGGAACCTCTTATTAAAACAGAGGTTCCTTAGTACCCGAAACTAATTTCATCTTGTAACGATTGTTGCGATAATAATAATCAGCTTGTTCCGCTGACCGCAAAGACAAATACAGACTATCCCCCATATGGCGCCGATCCTGGAAGTTAAAAACCTGCGCAAGGAATACCGGACCGTGGTGGCGGTGGATGACATATCCTTTCAGATTCCGGCCGGGGTCTGTTTCGGCCTGCTGGGACCCAATGGCGCCGGCAAGACCACCACCGTCGAAATGATTGAGGGCATCACCCGGCCGACCAAAGGCGAGATTTTTTACAAGGGCAAACCCAGGAATCGGGATTTCCCCCTGCAGGCTGGCATCCAGTTCCAGTCCACTTCCATCATGGAAAAACTCAAGGCCAGGGAGATCCTGGAATTGTTTCATGGCCTCTATCCCAAAACCGCGCCCCTGGACGAACTCATTGAACTCTGCGATCTGGAACCACTGCTGGAGCAGGATGCCACCAAGCTGTCCGGTGGCCAGAAGCAACGGCTGATGTTCGCGCTGGCCCTGATCAATGACCCGGAAATCGTTTTCCTCGATGAGCCGACCTCCGGACTGGACCCGCAGGCACGGCACAACCTGTGGAAACTGATCGAGCGCATCAAGGGGCGCGGCAAGAACGTGCTGCTCACCACGCACTATATGGAGGAGGCGGAGATCCTCTGTGATCACATCATCATCATCGACCACGGCCGGATTGTTTCCGAGGGATCACCCAGCGCCCTGTTGCAGCAGCATTTCGGTTATTTCTACGTCTGTATCGACAAGAGTGCCATGCCCGGCGATGTCAGTCAGTTCGGGGCTGGCATACAGGAGCATAATGATCATTACGAGATCCAGAGCCAGTCAGTCGAGGACACGTTGCAACTGTTGATGCAGCGGGGTGTACAGCTCAATTCGCTGCTTGTGCGGCAACCGACACTGGAAGACCTGTTTCTGAAACTGACCGGACACAGCCTGCGTGAGTAACCGATTCCTGAATTTCTGGCGCGTCATCTACGTGCTGACCATGGCGCGAAACAAGGAATTCTACCGCGATCGCGGTGTCATGATCTGGTCCCTCTTGTTCCCGTTTCTGATCGTCGCCGCCATTGGCTTCGCGTTTGCCGGTGGCGAGCAGACGGTCTTCAAGGTCGGTGTGTACGATCCCGCCGGCAAGGCGGACCTGGACATCCCGCTGCTGCGGGAGAATTTTATCCAGCGTGTGCTGTATGACGATTTCGACCTGGCCGTGGATCAGGTCAGGAATTTTCAGGTGGACCTGCTATTGTCGACGGAGCGTCCGGGTGCTTACTGGATGAACGAGGGTTCGCCGGCCAGCCGGGCGGCGGAACAGTTACTGCTGGCCAAAACCACGGGTACCGCCATGCAGC
>JACVQI010000292.1 GCA_015661095.1 Gammaproteobacteria bacterium | reverse complement strand
GCACCATCTCCGTATTGATATCGATATCCTGCCCGGTCACTGTGGAATTCAGGTACAGTCTTCCAAGGGTGCGGCCATAGTCATCGACACCGGCCACTCTGACCTGGACACGGTGGTGGAGTACGAGGTCGGTCAGGGCTTTACGCGAATGATTTCCCCACTCCTGTGCGCGTTCAGGAGCGTCGATTTCGTTTAATCGCACCCGGACTTTGCGGCCGTCAGTGCGTATTGTCACGGTATCGCCATCGGCAACGGCGATTACTACTCCCGTGAAATCCGCCGTGACCGCCAGCAGCTCCATGCCGGCAAGCAACAAAACGGAAAAGCAAGCCAGTCGGCAAGCGCCGTGTTTATATTCAGGTGTTATCAAGGGAATCATCAAACGTAGTTTATGCCGGGCCGGGATACGGCACAACATGGTCGGCCTGTACTTCCTGCACATCGCCGGTTATTACTGGATTACTCGTTCCCGACGTAATCAACCGACTACATCCCTATAGTCGTCCTGCATAACCGGCGTACCGTACTTCCTGTACATCGCCGGTTATTGCTGGATTACTCGTTCCCGACGTAATCAACCGATTACATCCCTATAGTCGTCCTGCATAACCGGCATACCGTACGTCCTGTACATAACCCGCCATCGCGGATCAGATAGGCAAGCCTTTTAACTTGATTTGCAGCTGTTTTTGTACCAGCAGATAACTTACAACCGCCTGCAGCGTGACCGAGAGTATGGAGACATACCAAACCTGTTTGATAGTGAAGCCCGTTTGCTGTGACAGATAAATGACCAGGGGAATAAAGACCAGCAGGCGCAGGGCCGAACTCAGCATGGCGGGGCGGGTATTGCCCAGGCCCTGAAACATACCCGAACAGGTAAACACGATACCCTGCGCCACAAAATTCCACGAGATGAGACGCAGAAAATCCGCGCCTACACTGATGACATCAACTGCATCGGTGAAAAACGCCAATAACAGATCGGGCCGCCACTGCAGCAATATGGTTACGATCAGCATGACTATACTGTTTAACATAATGCCCCAGTAACAGGTTTCCCTGACCCGGGCGCCTTGCCGGGCGCCGAAGTTCTGGCCCGCTATCGGTCCCACCGAAAAGGCGATGGCCATGGTGGGCATGAAGATAGCCTGCATGATGCGGCTACCGATACTGAAGCCCGCCTGGGCTGACTCGCCGAAGGCCTGGATCACCCAATAAACAATAGCGGAATAAATAAACATCAGGATCATTTCCCCGCCCGCCGGCAGGCCGATATTGAACATGCGCCCCCATAATTCCAGATTTGGCCGCCACATTTTTTTCTGGAATGAGACGTATTTTTCCAGTTTGATGAAATACAAGGTCAATAGAACGACACCGACGGCAACGGAAATGGAACTGGCAAGCCCCGCGCCCTTGACGCCGAGCGCCGGACCCGGGCCCCAACCTGCGATTAACATCGGCGCCAGGATCGTGTTCAATATGATCGTCAAAACCTGCACCAGCATGGCTGGCTTGACGATACCGGTTCCCCGTAAGGCGGAGCCCATGCCAACCAGGGCAAACTGCAAGGCCATGCCGGGCAGGAACCATTGCATGAAGCGGACACCCTCACTCTGGGCGGCGCCGGCGGCAATGGCGCTCATATAATGCTCCGCCAGTGCATAACCCAGCACCAGGGTAATGCCAGAACCGATGGCAGCCAGTACCAGGGATTGATTAAACACCCGGTTTGCCTCTTCAGGATCCTTGCGCCCGACCGCTTGCGAAATGAGCGCAACTGAACTCACTCCCAACACCTGGCTCAGTGCCATGACAACAAAAAAGATGGTACCGGCGGCTCCAACCCCGGCAATGGCTGCATCACCCAAAGCGGCAACGAAATACAGATCGACCATCAGATACAGCGTTTGAAATATCATCCCTGCGGCCATCGGCGCGGCCATCGCCAGAATATTTTGAATTATCGAACCTTGAGTGAGATCTTTCATTGTCTAAATATTGCCTGTATCGATGTCTAATTTGCGTGCTTTGAACTTCGGGATAAATCTACCTGAAGGTGAAGTAATCGATTCCGCGCACACTATGGTTGCGCTGACTTCCGTGCCCTTTATGAAACTAAAGTTCACGGATTGCCACAGCATACCCATACGGAGGACAAACACTGCGCCAACTACAAGGAGGATGCCGCCAGGATGAACCAGTCAAATGTAGAGGCGGCGTTTGCGATTAGCCTGGAATTTCCAAACGTTCTTTATACTGTTGAGCTGTAGTTTATTATAGTGAGGAGGGCGTTAACTGTCACTTGCGAATTCGCTGCAGGAGTTGTCGCTTTTCGAAAGACTCGTGCCTCGCCTGAACGAAAAATTTCTAATATTGAGATAGGTTCTAGTAACCAGCCTGTTTACTGATTACTTATGGAATCAGGGCCTTGCCGGATCCTGCCGGGTCTTGTCGAGTACGCTCATGGCCGTGGCGACAAAACCCGCAAGGTCGTTGGCGTTAGCGGGGATGATGAGCGTGTTGCTGGTCTTGGCGAGTTGGGCAAATGCCTCGATGTATTGCTGCGCCACCTTGAGGTTGGCTGCGTCCATGCCGCCCTTATCCCCGATAGCCTCGGCTACCGCGCGCACACCAGCCGCGGTTGCCTCGGCAATGAGTTTGATCGCGGTGGCATCACCCTGTGCCTTGTTGATCGCCGCCTGCTTCTCGCCTTCAGACGTCAACACTGCCCCCTGCTTCTGGCCATCAGCCAGATTGATCTCTTCCTGGCGTTGACCTTCGGATTTGGCGATCAAGGCCCGCTTCTCGCGCTCGGCAGTGATCTGCGCCTGCATGGACTTCAGGATGGCATCAGGCGGTGTGAGGCTCTTGATCTCGTAGCGCAGTACCTTGATGCCCCAGTTGCGCCCCGCTTCGTCCAGCACGGCCACGACTTGATGATTGATCACATCGCGTGATTCAAATGTTTTATCGAGTTCCATCTTGCCGATCTCACTGCGCAGTGTGGTCTGAGCGAGCTGTGTGATCGCCATGATGTAATTCTCACTGCCGTAGGAAGCCAGTCGCGGATCCATTACCTGATAATAGATGATACCGTCCACCGCAAGCTGGGTGTTGTCCCTGGTGATGCAAGTCTGTTCCGGGACATCAAGCGGTACTTCTTTCAAGGAATGTTCGTAGGCGACGTGATCCACGAAGGGAATGATCAGGTTCAGACCCGGTTCCAGAATGGCGTGGAATTTACCCAGGCGCTCGACCAACCAGGCCTGCTGCTGGGGAACGATGCGCACGCCTTCGATCACGAATATTACCGCAACGGCGATCAGGAATATCCATACGGCATAGTCCTGGGTCAGCGGGAAAAACCACGCAAATATCGAGATGATGAGAGCAATGATCAGTTTAAATAACATGGAATTCTCCTTGATATAGTTTCCGGATTTTATGCTGGGCGGGTTTTGGTAACGGTAAGTGTGTTTCTGTCAGTTGCAATGATATAAAGCGAACTGCCTGGCTCAACCTGAACATCGCCTTCTACTTTGGCCTCCCATGGCGCGCCGCGATACTGCACGCGCGCGATGCGCGCACCCTGATCCACCCACGCCTCGAATTTTACCGGCTGCGCATAATCCATCGACGGCATCTGTTGCTGCGAATTTTTGACACGATAGAGATGCACCAGCCAGGAACCTGCCGCAGTCATTACTGTCGCGGTAATTGCCTGGATGGGAAAAGATAATCCGAGAAATGCCACGGCGGCTGCGCCGAAGGCAGCTAGCCCGAGCACCAGCAGGTAAAAGGTACCGGTGAGCAATTCCACGATCACCAGACCGAAACCAACCAGTATCCAGATTAGATAGCTATCCATGGTAAAACTCCTCCTCCTGGTTATTATTGAAATTTGCCGATAATTCCCTTTATAAAAACAATAACTATTTTATTAATCTGATGGTATAAGGATAGCGATATTGCACACCCTCACTGGCCTTGATGGATGCAATAATTAACATGACAATGTCAAATATACCCACGACCACTATCAGAAGAAAGCCGATCAGGACCAGCATCAG
>JACVQI010000291.1:2452-3940 GCA_015661095.1 Gammaproteobacteria bacterium | reverse complement strand
GATCAGGCTGTTGCCGGTAAACAGTTCTGCCCCAGCAACAATGACCAGGATCAGGCCGAGACAAAACACAAAACCACCCAGCAAACGGGTCAGTCCCAGGCTCAGGGTGGAATCGTGGATGACGAAGGTATAAAACACCGCGCCGAAGGAAATGAATGCGCCGGCCAGCATGGCCAGCACCAGCGTTGACACGGCATTCATGTTGCCTTTGGTGATCCCCGCGTTCTCAACCCGGGCGGCCATTTGCGCCGGTGAATAGGCATCGATATCAAATGCGTTCATGGAATACTCCCAGTGCCGGGTCTATGCATATAATTAATTATGGGTGATACGGCGAGCCGGCACCTGATGTAAGTCAATTATCGTCAATCTATACGGCCTGATAGTGTTTATACTACTATGCAAACTTCGTAGACACCGGCGCCAGGAATGATTAATGAATCATACCTGCACACCCGGAGATAAAATTATCGGGAGAGTTTTGCATGGCGAAAGTTGTAGACTCCTACCGCTTTCTGGATGTGATCGCGAAACGTCTGGTGCAAGCCTGGATTAATCTGGAACCGCAACGCGATATACCCTGGACGGTACTGACCAAACCCCTATCGGCTTGCACTGTGGCCCTGATCAGCACCGGCGGTATTGCGCTGCGGACGGACCGGCCCTTCGATCAGGACGGCGAGCGCCGCAATCCCTGGTGGGGCGATCCTTCCTATCGCATCATTCCCGGCACAGCGCGGACGCAGGATATCCGTGTTTATCATATGCACATCAATCCGGCGTTCGCCGAGAGTGACCTGAACTGTCTGCTACCGATCGAGCGGCTGCGGGAACTGGCCACTGCCGGTGTGGTTGGCGCCGCCGCGCCCTCACATTATTCCTTCATGGGCTATCTGCTCGATCCAAAGGCACTGCTCGAACACAGCATCCCGGCGATTATCAGGCACCTGAGATCGGAGGCAGTGGATATTGCCATCCTGATCCCGGCCTGACCGACCTGTTGCTGGTCCGTGGGACTGGCGCAGCGGCTGATAGAACAGGCCGGCATCACAACGGTGGCAATATCCAATATTCCGGACTTGACCGCCGCGGTTGGTGTACCGCGTCTCGTCGCCGTGGAATATCCCTTCGGCCAGATCATGGGTAAACCGGGAGATCCGGCAGGCCAAACAGCAGTGTTAAGGGCTGCGCTGGAGGCAGCGGTGACCATGTCGGAACCCGGCAGCAGCAGACATTTACCATACGAATGGACCGGGTCAGTCAGGGAAATTCACGCGCCGGAACCGCCGCCGATTGCGAGATATCTGAAGCGACATCCCTGGCACTTGCCGAAACTGTTTTCCCGGAACATTCCACGAGAATAATCGTCTGAATCAAGGAATTTCCTGAAAAATTACCGGCCTGGAATGCCCATTGATCCAGGTGTTATACAGGCTTGGGATTATGTTATGCTAACTGGAAAGCAAACTTGTTAGAGCGGAGTAATGA
>JACVQI010000291.1:0-2433 GCA_015661095.1 Gammaproteobacteria bacterium | reverse complement strand
CTGCCGGGAATTATTACAAGATACTGCCTGTACCTGCCGGTGCTCACTTGCATTGCTTCACTCTGGAATGCAGCCGCAGCGGAACAATACAAAATCGGCGTGGTTGATGCCATGGAGGTGCTCGAACAGTCCCCGCAAGCTGAGCAAATGGCAACAGAACTGCGTGTGGAATTCGAGGAACGCAACCGGGAAATCATCGGTATGCAAAAACTGGTGACTGATCTGAATGAACGGTTAACCAACGATGCCGGGAAATTGAGTGAATCCGAAGTTGCCAGGCTGGAACGGGAATTATATGTCAAGAACAGGGAACTGGAACGCCTGGAAGAAGAGTACAAGGAGGATTTGTCCTTCCGGCGTAATGAGATATTGACCGCGCTCCAGGAAGAGATTATCCAGGCCATCGAAACAGTGAGCGAACAAAATCAATTTGATATCGTTTTGACAGGCGGCGTCAACTGGTCAAGTTCCAGGATCAACATGACGCCGCTGGTTGTTGAATATTTAAAAAACAAGTTAAAGCAATAAAATCTGCCTGGTCGAATGGAAAAGTGGCTTCCATTTATTGTTCACCAGACGAGCTCATAAACTCCAGACCTGTATCCGGAAAATTAATCATGAAATACTCGGTATTCTTCCTGGTGATGGCTATTGCCTGTTGCAATCCCGCGCGTGCGCAAAACAAAATCATGGATGGCGCGACCTATGTGGACTGGCCGCATTACGGTGGCACGCATATGTCCTGGCGTTACTCCGCGCTGGACCAGATTAATGCCGGGAATGTAAAACAACTCAGTCCCGTGTGGATATTTCAGACCGGGGAATACACCGACGCCCTGCAGGCTACACCTATCGTGGTTGACGGCATCCTGTACATTTCCACCAATAACAGCAAGGTGTTCGCGCTCGATGCCGCCACCGGCGACCTGATCTGGCAGTATGATTATCCGGTCCTCGAACTCGGCGATGCCAACTTTGTCCTGTATGGCGCGCAAAATCGGGGTGTAGCCGTCGCTGACGGCAAGGTCTTCCTGGGTACGCACGATAATTATCTGGTTGCCCTGGATGCGAAATCGGGTCAGGAATTATGGAAAGTAAATATCGATAACGCCAGTCAATGCGGGTGTGCGCCGCGCGGCGCGCCACTGGTCGTCAATGATATTGTCGTCATTGGTGGTACTGGTGGCGACGGTGCTCACCGGGGTTATCTGACTGCATTTAATATCCGCACCGGCCGTCTGGCCTGGCGTTGGTACACCATCCCCGCTGCCGGTGAAAAGGGTAATGAAACCTGGAAGGGGGATAGCTGGAAACACGGCGGCGGCGCCAACTGGATGACCGGATCCTTTGATCCTGAATTGAACCTGATTTACTGGGGCACCGGCAATGCGGCGTCTGATTTCTACTCTGGCGACCGTGTGACGGATGGGAGCAATGTCGAACGGGACGTCAATCTCTATACAGCCAGTGTTGTCGCCCTGGATGCCGCTAGTGGAAAATTAAAATGGCATTATCAGGAGATCCCCAACGATGTCTGGGATTATGACTCCGCCTATGAAGTCATCCTCTTTGATCGAGTGCTGGACGGCAAGCTGCGCAAATTACTGGTGCATATGAACAAAAGCGGGATGACCTTTGTACTGGATCGCGTGACCGGTGAATACATCAATGCCTTCCTGGCCAATGAGGTCAACAATTTTATAACCGGCATAGGACCGGGAGGCAAACTCCTGGGACGCAAGGAGCCCGTCATCGGCAAGGAAGTGGAAATCTGTCCGAGCGGCTTCGCCGGTGGCAAGAGCTGGAATCAGATGGCCTACTCACCGCGTACCAATCTGGTATATGCGCCGTTGCTGGAAATCTGCATGAAGGTTACGGCCATGCAGCAGGAGGCCCGTGAAGGTGAATTCTACGCCGGCGGCAGCGGCAGTGTCTTTTTACCGCCCGGTCGTGACCACTATTCGCATCTGGACGCCTTTGATGCCGTGAGTGGTGAAGTGAAATGGAGTTATCCCTATCCCTATGTGTTACTGGCATCGGTCCTGAGTACCGCGGGAAATCTGGTTTTTACCGGCAAACCTGACGGGAATTATTTTGCGCTCGATGCAAGCACCGGCACGGAGCTGTGGAGTTTTCAAACCGGCGCCGGCCATCGGGGTTCATCCATCAGTTATTCCGTCGCCGGCAGACAATATATTGCCACGCCGACGGGTTGGGGCACTATCGTCGGGCCCATGACCGCCAGTCTGTTTCCCGATGCAGGCAAGTCCTGGCGCACGGGTTCGACCCTGGTTGTGTTTGCCTTGCCGGAGGAAACAGAATGATATCTCCTATTATCAGGATATTAACCGGTTTATTAATCAGCCTGTGTTCCGGTAGCACCTGGGGACAGACCGCGGATCAGACTCCCATGCGAGGTGAGCAGATTTACAC
>JACVQI010000096.1 GCA_015661095.1 Gammaproteobacteria bacterium | reverse complement strand
TCTGAACACCATCATTAATACCAGGGCGATGATGACCCACAGCACCAGGTTCTTTGCCATATCGTTCACACTGTTACCTCAAATTAAGGAAACTCTGACTAATTCAGAGTTTCCGCGTTACATCGATGTACCGCCATTTTCAATCCCGCCATGGCAAGATTGAAAATGTAAGAAAAACAAAAATCAAATTTTTTGTTTTTTCGTGCTCTGGTAATTCATGGATGAATTATTCAGAGCTTTCTAAAAATTTGCTGCTATTCCGGTTTTGATTTCCATCCGGCTTTGATGCATAGTCATTGCAGATTGGGCGTGCGGGCTTATCAAATCATTTCAATTTTGATGTAGCTCTATTTTTGGGAGGATGCTATGAGCAGAGTTCGGGTATTGGTTGGTACGCGCAAGGGCGCGTTTATTCTGAGCGCGGACGGCATGCGTAAGAAGTGGAAGGTTAGCGGGCCCTACTTCGCGGGCTGGGAAATTTATCATATGAAAGGATCCCCCGCAGATCCGGACCGCTTGTATGCATCACAGACCAGTGGCTGGTTCGGCCAGATTATCCAGCGCTCCAATGATGGCGGCAGAACCTGGGAACAACCCGGCACCGGACCCGGGGAATCGATAACCACACCTGAAGGTATGCCCAAAGGTGAGAGTAACAAATTCGTCTATGACGTCAGCTCTCCGAATGGCAAACCCCTGACCACCCACCAGTGGTATGACGGCACACAACATCCGTGGGAGTTCAAACGGGTGTGGCATCTGGAACCGTCGTTAACCGATCACGACACAGCCTATGCCGGTGTTGAAGACGCGGCGTTGTTTCGAACCACCGACGGCGGCAAGACCTGGCATGAACTCGCCGGTTTGCGCGGCCATGGTACCGGTCCGAAATGGCAACCGGGAGCAGGCGGTATGTGCCTGCATACTATCCTGATCGACCCCGCTAATCAGGAACGTCTTTACACAGCGATTTCAGCAGCAGGGGTTTTCCGCAGTGATGATGCCGGTAAAACCTGGAAACCCATCAACCGTGGCCTGCGCTCGCAATATATCCCCGACCCGGATGCTGAGATCGGCCACTGTGTGCACCGCATCGCAATGCATCCTGAACGGCCGCAGGTCCTGTTCATGCAAAAACACTGGGACGTGATGCGCAGTGATGATGCCGGCGAATCGTGGCAGGAGATCAGCGGTAACCTGCCATCCGATTTCGGCTTCGTGGTCGAGGTTCATGCCCATGAACCGGATACCATCTATGTCGTGCCTATCAAGAGCGACTTTGAACATTATGTGGCCGGGGCGAAGCTCCGCGTCTATCGCAGTCGCACCGGCGGCAACGAATGGGAAGCCCTCACGAAAGGTCTGCCACAACGTAATTGTTATGTTAATGTCTTGCGCGATGCAATGGCCGTTGATTCGCTGGATGAGTGCGGTGTGTATTTTGGCACGACCGGCGGACAGGTTTATGTATCCGCTGATTCCGGTGACTCGTGGAAGCCCATAGTCCGCGATTTGCCGTCCGTGGTTTCGGTGGAGGTACAGACACTGCCATGATTCGGGTCATACTGCCGTTTCACCTGCGCACGCTGGCCGGTGTCGACGCCGAGATCCAGTTGGAGGTCGGCGGGTCTGTTACATTGTGTTCGGTGCTCGATGCACTCGAAACCCATTATCCCATGTTGCGCGGGACTATCCGCGATCACGTCACGCTGCAACGCCGGCCGTTATTACGGTTTTTTGCCTGCGGGGAAGATCTGTCCCATGAATCACCCGAAACTCCCTTGCCTGAAGCCGTCAGGCTGGGCAAAAAGACTTTTCTAATAGTCGGGGCCATTGCCGGCGGGTAGGAAACGGCAGCATCAGTTTAGGTGCAGAATAAATGATTTCTCTCAGCAATAAAGCAAATATCCGCTATGATTAAATTCAAACAGAACGAAAGTACTGAATTCATGCGGAACAGTCCTTGAGTATTTTAAAACCGAGCCTGAGTTTATTTTTATGATCAGTTCGAAAAGGGGCGGTTATCTGCCAGCCGGAAATCAGGCGGAAACCATGTGTGAGATATTACCTGAGAAAAATTAATGGCTGACCAGGACTTGTTGCAGATTTTTATCCAGTTTGGCCTGGCCGGCCTGATTGGATTTTTTCTCGGGCTCGAACGGGAGATGAGCACCCATAAAATAACCCACGTCGGCATCCGCGATTTTGTCATACTGGCGCTGCTGGGCGCGACCAGCGCTTACCTCGCCAGCATGTATGACAATCCCTGGATCATTATTGCCGTCTTTAGTGGTGTACTGGGACTGCTCATCGCGCAGTATTGGGCCAGTATCGCGGAAGACATCGGTATCACCACGGAAATGGCTGCCATACTGACCTTCACACTCGGTGTACTGCTGGTCAAGGGGGCTACCGAACTCGCCATCGCCCTGGCCATCATCACCTCCGGTGTCCTGTTCCAGAAGGAGATGATCCAGTCCCTGCGCGAACGCATTCAGACGGCCGAACTGCAGGCGGTACTGAAATTTCTGATCATCACCTTCATCATCCTCCCGGTACTGCCGCGCCATACGCTCGATACTTATCTGGCCGTTTCCGCCGGTCACATCAGCGCCATCGACAGCGTCGCCGCTCAGGTTGAAATTACCGTGGATCCGGGCAAACGGGTTGTGGAGGGCAGTGAAGTACGTCTTTACAGCCACGGTTGGGAAGCAGCCGGGACACTGGTTATCACCAACATAGCAGCTGACAAAGCCTATGGCGCCTATACCGGCGATCAACTCGATAGCCTGGTCGAGGGCTATATCGCGCGGACCCCGGTCAGTAACGAGTTTATCAACACAGCGCTGTCCGCCCTGAAGCCCTATAAACTCTGGCTGATAGTGGTTTTGGTATCCTTCATCAGTTTCGTCGGCTACGTGCTGATCAAGGTGATTGGCCATGCCGCGGGTATCGGCCTGACCGGCCTGGTTGGCGGACTGGTATCAAGCACCGTTACCACTTTGAGTTTCTCCAGGCGCAGCGTGGAATTTCCGGATTTCAACCACAATTTCGCCGTGGCCGTGGTGCTGGCCTGCTCGATTATGTTTCCACGCCTGTTGCTGGAGATCGCTGTCGTTAACCAGGACCTCATGAAACATATGGCGCTACCCATGCTGATCATGGGTTGTACCGGGCTGGCCATGGCGGCTTATTTTTACTTGCGCGCGGGTAAGGAACAGACTCAAAACCCGGACATGCAATTCAACAATCCCTTCAGTCTCAAGTCGGCGATCAATTTTGCCCTGGTATTCGCGGTGATCCTGGTGTTAACCCGGCTGGCCACCACTTACCTGGGCAGCAACTGGCTGCCGCTGGTAGCCATCGTCAGCGGCCTCACCGATGCGGACGCAATCGCTTTTTCCATCAGTGATGCGCAACAGGCGGGCATCATCACACTCGATTGGGCGAGTTTCAATCTCGTGCTCGGCGCTCTTTCCAATACCTTCATGAAGTTGTTCCTGGTCTTTACCCTCGGCCATCGCGGTTTGTTCAAACGCGTGTTTATCGCTTTCCTTACCATCGGCGGCGTCGGTATCACGACCATGATTATCCTGTACAAGATGCCGGTGTTCTGACTCTGTAAACAAGCGTAGCTCGGATGGCATGAAATGGAATCCGGGAACAGTGGAGATGGTGACCCGGATTTGCTGAGTTCATCCCGGTACTCAGCCGTTCGGGCCAGTCTCTGGCTGTCCACAAAACCGTATGGAATGGGTTTTGAACATCCTGTAACGCAGGATGGGCTGTAAGGTGAGCCACAGGGAAGTGGCGAATAAAATCGCTCGGCTTTGGCTTCCTGCGTCGCTCTACCGACTCCATCCTTGGAGTCGTCCCGGCGATTTTGTCGCTGCGCTGCAGCCAGGCTACGATCTTTGGTTGCCGACGTCATGAAGCCGGGGAGTCCGTATAAATCACAGTTAATTCTGATGTCGCCGAGTCGACAACAAGGCTGGTTCCAGATAATTCCATCCCAGCCACTGATCCGGAAATTCGAGCACTACCGCTTCCAGTCGCCGGGCGTACTCCAGGGCGGCAGCTGCGTTGGAATCCCAGCGCGGTTGAGCGTCATCCATTTCTATGGGCGGATCGATGATGGTGGTGAATATACTGGGATCCGATTGTAAGGTGTGGACCGGCAGCAGGGTTGTCTTTGTTTGCCGGGCTAAACCTGGCGCTCCGGTGGCGAGAGACAAGGACCCGGCCAGAAACGGAACTCTGGTGACTTTGCGCGCAGTATCCCGTGCCGTTATGGAGATAATCCCACCGGCGGCCAGGCGTACGCGCAATTTATATACAGCGGTTGTGGTGCCGTTAAGTCCCGTGCTGACACGTTCTTTCAAATAGCGATCCTCCACATGGATACGGATTGGATTTAAAAACCGCATACCGAACAGCGTCGAGGAGTAGCCATGCCGGGGGTGGCTCAGGTGGATGACCTCGAAACCGGCCTGGCGCAGGGCTATCTTGGTGGAGATGCTGGAGTAAAGGAAATGACTGAGCCAGAGTACGACCCCTTTACCACCGGCGGCGGCTGCCTGCAAGTGTTCCAGCCCTTGCAGCCGCACAACGGGCTGCCAGCCATCGGGCCGGTAACACTTCAATAACAGCAGCGTGTCCTCGAAGTAATGCGACAAACCACGTATCAGTATCTCACGCGCCGGCAAACGGGCGGCGGCCGGACCGAGACATAGGTCGATGCGAGCGACATGGCTCGCGGTGATCCGCGGCAACATGCGCAGAGTCATGGCGATAACACCACGGCCTAATTTTGACCACATGCGCTGTGGAACCGTCCAGGCTATCGGCGTCAACACCACGAGAGCGATGACTATGCACAGGTCTAGTGGCGAGATGAGTGGCGGTCGCGACCCATTAGTGGTCAGTTCCGCGGTTGGCATTCTCCTGGAAGAATTAATTGTATGCGTCTTGCCCAGGTTTAACTCACCGCTGTGCGTCTTTCGTGACATTACAATTTCCTGGCGCCTGACGACGCACTGTGCATTATACGGTGATACGCGATGCAGGCAGGTAGAACGGATCGGTAGTGTACACAAGGGTAATTTTTCATTTCGATCCTGTCACCGGTCGCGCGTTAAAGTTCGCTATACTATAGGCGATACTTTAAATTGGATTCAACATTGCGTTGAACGAAATTCCTATTCCTTCAGTTTCTGCTGCCAGATTGCGGCCCCGTTACGGATCTGTTCTTCACTGATGGTCGTCAGTTCACGGTTCTTCAGCAGCTGTTTCCCTGCTACCCAGACATCGGTGACCTGGTTGCGGGAACTGGCATAGATAATCTGCGACACCGGGTCATAGAGCGGCTGGGTTTCCAGTTGCTCGAGGTCGATGGCGGTGATGTCCGCTTCCTTGCCGGGTTGCAGCGAGCCGGTCAGGGTGTCGATGCCCAGCGCCCTGGCGCCGTTGATGGTGGCCATCCGCAGCGCCTGGCGGGCCGGCACGGCACTGCTGTTATGCGCCACACCTTTGGCCAGCAGGGCGGTGGTGCGCATTTCACCGATCATATCCAGGTCGTTATTGCTGGCAGCGCCGTCTGTGCCCGTGGCCAGGTTGATACCGGCAGCCGATAATTCCGCGACCGGACAGAAACCGCTGGCGAGTTTCAGGTTGGATTCCGGGCAATGCACGATATGTGCGCCGTATTTCGTGACCAGTTCGATATCCGCCGGATCCAGCTGTGTCATATGCACCGCGACCAGCCGGTTGCTGAGCAGGCCGAGTTCCTGCAAGCGCGCCAGCGGCCGTTTCCCGTATTGTTCCAGGCTCTGCTGGATCTCGGTGGCGGTTTCGTGCAAATGAATGTGGATCTGCAGATCGAGTTCTTCCGCCAGTGTGCCGATCTTTTTCAGCGAGGCATCGGCAACGGTATAAGGGGAATGCGGGGCGAAGGCGGTCCGGATCAGGGGGCTGTGTTTGAAGCGGTCGTGCACGTGTTCGCCTTTCTCGAAATATTCCTGCGGGTCCCGGGCCCAGGGTGTCGGGAAATCGAGCATGATCAGACCAATGACGGCACGCATGCCCGCGTTCATAGCCGTTTCCGCCGTGTACTCCGGAAAGAAGTACATATCATTGAAACAGGTGGTGCCACCGCGCAGCATTTCGGCGATGGCCAGCCGGGTGCCGTCGGTAACGAATTCCGGGGAAATCCATTTTTGTTCCGCCGGCCAGATGTGTTGCTGCAGCCATTCCATCAAGGGCAGATCGTCGGCGATGCCCCGGAACAGAGTCATGGCGGCATGGGTATGCGCATTGATCAGGCCCGGGATCAACGCATGCCGGTCGAGGCGATGCACCTCGGCGGCCTGGTATCTGGTTGTTGCCTCGGCGATTGGCAGCAGGTCGACGATTTTCCTGTTGGCGATGGCTATCGCATAATTTTCATACAGGGTATCATCAGGTTCGACCGGTATGATCCAGCGGGCGCAGATTAAGCTATCAATATTCACCCTGTTCTCCTGGTTATATTCGTTGAAACTATTGTACGCAAAATATCGAACTAATGAATCATCCATCCCCTGACAGCAGAATCCGTCCCGTGAGCTGGGTCAATGGCGTCGTCGAGATGCTGGATCAGCGCCTGTTGCCGGAGCAGGAAACCTATGTCCGACTGCAGACCTCACACGAGATCGCCGGGGCGATCCACGATATGGTGGTGCGCGGTGCTCCAGCTATCGGTATCGCCGCAGCCTATGGGGTGGTGCTGGCCGTGCGTCAGGTTATCAATGCCGGCAGTGCCGACTGGCAAACTGCGATCGAACCCTTAATGCAGCAATTGGCCGAGGCCCGGCCTACCGCCGTCAACCTGCATTGGGCCATCACCCGGATGCGCCGGCGGTTCACCGAAGTCACCGACGATCCGGAAGCCGGCTTGCTGGCAGAGGCCAGGGCCATCCAGGCGGAGGATGTCGAGGCCAACCGGCGCATGGGTGAACTGGGCGCGGCAGTCATTGGCCGCGTTGATGCTGTTTTGACCCATTGCAATGCCGGGGCGCTGGCGACCGGCGGGTATGGCACGGCCCTGGGCGTGGTCCGATCTCTGTATGCTAAACAGCATCTGGCGATGGTTTATGCCTGCGAAACGCGGCCCTGGTTGCAGGGCTCCCGCCTGACTGCCTGGGAACTGTCCATTGACCAAATCCCGGTCACCCTCATCGCCGACAGTGTGGCGGCAACGCTGATGCAAGCCGGGAAAATTTCCTGGGTTATCGTCGGCGCCGATCGGATAGCCGCCAACGGCGATGTGGCCAACAAGATCGGGACTTATGCCCATGCTGTTTGCGCCCGGCACCCCCGGCACCATGGCGTCCGTTTCATGGTGGTGGCGCCGACCTCGACTTTCGATCCGCAAACCGCCAGCGGCAAGCAGATACCGATCGAAGTACGGGACGGCCGGGAACTGACCCATTTCCGCGGGCGGCCGATCGCGCCGGTTGCGGCGCATAGCCACAATCCGGTGTTCGATGTCACGCCCGCGGATCTCATCGATTGCATCGTCACGGAAAAAGGCGTCATTCAGCGGCCGGATCAGGCCAAAATACAGGCCTTGCTGGCACGCTGAAACGTCCGGAAAATTCGTTGATTTGGGGACTGATTAATTTCAGTTTGTCAACAGCGGATTTGGCTCCAGTTAAATACTATTTCGGGTGTCCTCGCGGACCCGTTTATGTTAAAATTTCCCACCATTAGAACGACGCTGAATTAGCAGAATATTAAGGACCAATCTCCCTTAAGCCGTACCTGAAAAATGCATGTCTGAATCTGAATTTGCCCGATCAGTAATCCCCGTCAACATAGAAGACGAAATGCGTCAATCCTATATGGATTACGCCATGAGCGTCATTGTCGGCCGCGCCCTGCCGGATGTCCGCGACGGCCTGAAACCCGTGCATCGCCGCGTCCTCTACGCGATGCACGAGATGGGCAACGTCTGGAACAAGTCCTACAAAAAGTCGGCGCGCATCGTCGGTGATGTCATCGGTAAGTATCACCCGCACGGCGACACCGCGGTTTACGACACCATCGTGCGCATGGCCCAGCCGTTTTCGCTCAGATATACGCTCGTCGACGGCCAGGGCAACTTCGGCTCCGTCGACGGCGATGCTCCGGCGGCGATGCGTTATACCGAAATCCGCATGTCCCGTATCGCCCATGAACTGCTCGAGGACATCGACAAGGACACGGTCAGCTTTAGACCGAATTATGATGAATCGGAGCGCGAACCGACCGTACTGCCGACCCGTATCCCGAATCTGCTGATTAACGGCTCCGCCGGTATTGCCGTGGGCATGGCGACCAACATCCCGCCGCACAATCTCAGGGAAATCATCAGCGCCTGCCTGGCCCTGATCGAAAACCCGTCTTGCAGCATGGTTGAACTGATGCAGCACATCCCGGGCCCGGATTTCCCGACCGCGGGCATCATCAATGGCTCCAGTGGCATCCGCGAAGCCTATCGCACCGGCCGGGGCCGGATTTACGTGCGAGCCCGGACCGTAATCGAAACCGACGAGGCGCACGGTCTGCAGAGCATCATCGTCACGGAACTGCCGTATCAGGTGAACAAGGCCAACCTGATCAAGAAAATCGCCGAACTGGTCAAGGAGAAGAAGATCACCGGCGTGCGCCAGGACGGATTGCGCGATGAATCCGACAAGGACGGCATGCGCATCGTAATCGAACTGCGCAAGGGTGAGGTGCCGGAGGTATTGCTGAACAACCTCTATCAGCAAACCCAGATGCAGAACGTCTTCGGCATCAATATGGTGGCTCTGGACGGCGGCCGGCCGAAGGTCATGAACCTCAAGGAGATCCTCGATGCCTTTCTCAGTCATCGCCGGGAAGTGGTCATCAGGCGCTCGTTATTCGATCTGGGCAAGGCCCGCGCGCGGGCGCACATCCTCGAAGGTCTGGCCATCGCACTATCGAACATTGATGCCATCATCGAACTGATCCGCAAGTCATCGTCCCCACCCGAAGCCAAACAACAGTTGATACAACCGTTATGGCAGCCGGGCATTGTCATCGACATGCTGGAGCGGGCCGGCGGCGGCATCTCCAGACCGGATGACCTGCCGGAAGGTTATGGCCTGATCGAAGGCGGTTATAAATTATCCGAAGAACAGGCCCAGGCGATCCTCGATATGCGCCTGCAACGACTGACCGGCCTGGAGCGGGACAAGATTCATAACGAATATGAAGAACTGTTGAACAGGATAAAGGATTTGCTCGATATTCTGGCCAATCCGGACCGGCTGATGCAGGTGATCTGTGATGAACTGATAATGATCCGCGATACCTATGGCGATGACCGCCGCACGGAAATCGTTCAGGACCATGAGGATCTGAGTATGGAAGACTTGATCACGGAAGAGGACGTGGTGGTGACCCTGTCGCATACCGGCTACGCCAAGTCGCAGCCCATCGATATCTACCGCTCGCAGCGCCGCGGCGGCAAGGGCAAAACTGCGACCAGCGTCAAGGATGAGGATTTCATCGACAAACTGTTTATCGCCTCCACCCATGACACGGTGCTGTGTTTTTCCAGCCGCGGCCGTTTGTACTGGCTGAAGGTTTATGAATTTCCTATGGCTGGTCGCTCCGCGCGCGGTAAACCCCTGATCAACCTGTTGCCGTTGAAAGACGACGAACGCATTACCGCCGTCCTGCCGATCCGCGAATTCACCGAGGATAAATACATCTTTTTTGCCACGGCCGCCGGAACCGTCAAGAAAACCTCGCTGCAGGACTTCTCGCGACCCCGGCCCAGCGGCATCTTCGCCATCGAACTGGTTCCCGGCAACCAGTTGATCGGCGTGGAACTGACGGATGGCAAGCGCGATATCATGTTGTTCAGCGATGCCGGCAAGGTCATCCGCTTCCATGAAGAGGATGTCCGGCCGATGGGCCGAACTGCCCGGGGTATCCGTGGTATTCGTTTGCAGCCGGGGCAGAAAGTGATCTCGTCCATACTCGTGGAGGCCGGGGCCTCGGTGTTAACGGCCACGGAAAATGGCTATGGCAAACGTACCATTATTGACGATTACCCGGTGCAGGCGCGCGGCGGCCAGGGAGTCATTTCGATCCAGACCGATGAGCGCAATGGCAAGGCGGTTGGCGCCGAAATGGTCAATCCGGATGACGAACTCATGCTGATCAGCGATCAGGGCACCTTGATCCGCACGCCGGTCAAAGACATATCGATAGTGGGTCGGAATACCAAGGGCGTTCATCTGGTCAGACTCAAGGAAGGCGAACTTCTGGCCGGTATGGAACGGATCCTGGATATGAAGAACGGAGAGGAAGACCAGGCTGAAGGAAATCAGGCTGAAGACTGAAGGAAATTAGGCTGAAGACTGATTAGGCTGAAGACTGAAGGATGTTAGACTGGAGGTTGTTCTTTTCAGCCTTCAGTCTAATCCCCTTCAGCCTGTATAGAGAGATTATTTATGAAAAACGTATACAACTTTGCTCCCGGTCCGGCGATGCTGCCCAGACCGGTCATGAAAAAAGCC
>JACVQI010000095.1 GCA_015661095.1 Gammaproteobacteria bacterium | reverse complement strand
GACCCGGCAATATTGCAGTAATAACAAATTACAGGTATTGCCGGCAAACATTTACCCGGGCGTTCAAGCCCATCACCAGGATATAAACAGATGAAACGCTTAATTGTTAATCTAGCCCTGCCGCTTGCGATTCAGTTAATCAGTCTGCCCGCCACGGTCCATGCCGCCGTGGATAATTTTGTTCCCGTCACGGATGCCATGTTGCAAAACCCCGCGGATGGCGACTGGCTGACGTGGCGGCGCACCCTGAACAGTTGGGGTTATAGTCCCTTGCAGGGGATAAATCGCGGCAACGTCACTGGACTGGCCCTGGTCTGGTCGCGGCCGATGGCGCCGGGAATACAGGAAGCGACGCCGCTGGTATACAACGGCATCATGTATCTGCCTAACCCGAATGATGTGATCCAGGCTATCGATGCGGTTAGCGGCGATCTGATCTGGGAATACCGCCGGAAGATGCCCGCTGACTTGAATGAATATATTCCGTTTCCTTCCATCAATCGGAATCTTGCCATTTACGGTAACCTGATTTACGACAACAGCTTCGATGATTATGTCTACGCCCTGGATGCAACGACCGGCAAGCTGGTCTGGGAAACCAGATTGCTGGATTACCATACGGCGCCGTCCCAGCAAACCTCTGGTCCGATTATCGCCAACGGTAAGGTTGTTTCCGGCCGGGGCTGTGAACCCAATGCAGGGCCGGAGCCGTGCATCATCACCGCGCATGATGCGAAAACCGGCAAGGAACTGTGGCGCACCGGAACTATTGAAAAGGCCGATGCCGAACCTAACACCTGGGGCAAGTTCCCTTATCAATACCGCAGCCAGGTCGGTAGCTGGCTGGTGCCGTCCTTCGATCCGGAATTGAACCTGGTCCTGATCGGGACCTCCGTGTCTTCACCGGCGCCCAAGTTCATACTAGGTGGTAACGATCAGCAGCACCTGTATCATAATTCTACCCTGGCCCTGAATGCCGATACCGGCGCAATCGTCTGGTACTATCAGCATCTCATTGATCACTGGGATCTCGATCACACCTTTGAACGGATCCTGGCGGATGTCACAGTGGCGCCGGACCCCACAGCGGTGCGCTGGATCAACCCGAAACTGAAACCGGGCGAGAAACGCAAGGTGGTTACCGGCATACCGGGCAAGACCGGCATCATCTATACCCTGGATCGCGCCACCGGCGAGTTCCTCTGGGCCACACCGACTATCCTGCAAACCGTGGTCAAGGATATCGATGTCGCTACCGGTGCGGTGACGGTCAACCCAGACATGCTGTTTCACAAAGTCGGCGATAAGCGGCGGGTTTGCCCCAACTCCGGCGGCGGCAAAAACTGGCCGGCCGGCGCCTATAATCCGGACAGCAGCACATTATTTTATCCGCTGCAGAACACCTGTATGGACGTCACCGCCATCACCGATGATCCGCATACCAAGGATTTGTACGGCATCCTGATGGAACACATGCTGGCGCCCGGCACTGACAAGCTCGGGACCATCCAGGCCATTTCCGCCGAGACCGGAAAAATCAAGTGGAAACACGAACAGCGCGCGGCCACCACTTCACTGGTGGCTACCGCCAGCGGACTGCTGTTCGGCGGTGATATCAACGGCCGTTTCCGCGCCTATGATCAGGAGACCGGCAAGATCCTGTGGGAGATCAATCTCGGCTCGCAGGTGACCGGCTATCCGATTACCTTTGCGGCCAATGGCAGACAATATGTCGCGGTGAGCACCGGCAGTGGCGTGGCGACCTCCCAGCACCTGCTGTTGACACCGGAACTGCGCCCCGGCGACGGTAACACTGTTTTCGTCTTCGCCTTGCCGGAAGCTAAATAGCGCTGCGCCTGCCCCTGCTTTAGCCTGACGACGATCGACATGCGAGTGTTGCAAATCATGGGTATCGTTTTGCTTGTTCTGCCGGCGTTAGAAGCCGTGGCGCAAACCAACGATGGCGACGTCGAACGTACCATCTGGGACGGTGTGTACGTGGAGGCGCAGGCGGAACGCGGCGCCAGTATCTACCAGGCAAACTGTGAAATCTGTCATGCCGCCAACATGCGCGGCGGTCCCGGCGCGCGCGGCGTGGTCGGACTGGCGTTCCAGTTTCTCTGGAAGGACAAGAACCTGGGGGAATTATTTAATGCCATGCGCACTAAAATGCCGCCTGGCCAGCCGGGCGCCCTGACCGATCAGGAATATGTTGACGTCCTGTCAGTGATCCTGCGGGGTAACGGGTTGCCCGCCGCCACAGCGGAGCTCCCGGCTGATCGCGCGCAACTGGATGAGATATTCATAATCTGGGAAAAACCCCCACATTAATAGACCTTCATTACCAGATACTCCCGGGAATCAATTTGCAGCATTAATGCTTCCGTCTCCCGGCTGATTCGTATCGCGTTCTTTATCCAGTTTCCCAGTTTGACCAGCGCCAGCAGCAGGCCCAGCCAGCCCAGTGCCGCGCCGGTGCCTTGCAGTATCAGTTTGACCAGTTCCAGTAACCCGGCGAAGATTCTACAGGCCAGACTGAATACCCTGGCCCGCAGCAGGACCTGCCTGCTGTAGGCCCTTATATAGTTATTGTCCGCGTGCCGGTTGATCAAAATGTCCAGGTCGAAATCGCTGGCATGCATCATATATAGCTGTTCCGGATCCGAACCCGCGATGGGATTGGCGAACAAATACTCAAGGCCGTCGCGCAAGGCGAATAACACGGATTTCAGACGTCGATAAACTCGCACCGCGCCCGCGTGTAATAACCGCGCCAGGTTGCAGAGCATTTGCTTAACGGCATTGAATATCCGCCTGATTAATCCGGCCAGCCACATGAACGCCCGCTGCACACCGTCGATTAATCTGGCCCCGAGCGATTGATAGGTACTGCCCAGCATCGCCAATTGATTTTTGTCGGCCGCGATCTGGTTGATGATCGCATCATCCAGCAGCTCCTCTTCGGCGCTGACCGCAACGGTATGGGCTTTTTTGATTTCCTCGAACAGCCAGTAACCCAGGGTAATGTCCTGTTTGTGTCTGAACATAGACTCCAGATCATGGTCACGACAGAAGTCCCGGATGGCGCTATACAGGCTGCCGTCCTGATCCCGGCCGGCGGCGCCCTCGGCTTTGAAATTTCCCGGCCTGACCGCATAACCGAGCAACCATAATTCGGTGATGGCCAGATTGCTGATAAATTGTTTCAACAGCCTGGCATTGTCCTTGTCCGGGCATGGGAAGAAGTGGTGTTGCTTGAAAATTCTGAAACGATTGCCCTCGGGCGTGAGTCCGGTAACCAGAGACTCCTGATCGAACAGACAGGTCAGGGTGGTGGCGGAAAAGTCCGGTTCTAAATCCGCCTCGGCCAGACCCAATAGCGCCACGGCTCTGACAAACTGGTTCAATCCTTCCTGCAATTCCCGGTCGCGCAGTTTCTGTTTATTGGCATGTGTTGTCGCGGGCCTGGGTGCGCTGGTGACCAGCCCGAACGAAAACAATCGCAACTGCACGGCCCGTTTCAGGACCGCAAGTCTGGTGTCAGTCTGCAACCAGTAGTCAATCTTCGTGCTGGTATCGAATGCCGCGAGCTGGATCAGTCCCTGCCAGGATTGCGCGCTCAGCTGCCCTGCTGGTTCGAACCCGGCTTGTTGCTGAAATTCCCGCAGGGCGGCAGTAAAAGCGCTATCAACGGCAGCATTACTATTATCGGATTCCAGGAAACCGAGCAGGAACAGATAGGTTCGGGCTATTGCCGTACGCTTGTCCGCTACCGACTTCCGTTCGGCATCATCGACCACCAGAACTTGCGCGGGAAGCTCATCCAGCGCTTCCCCCAGTCGTGCATAGGGCTGGTTGCGACCGGTGAATTCAAATTCACCGGCGCTGATCAGCGGCAGGTCATCCATGTTTATTTATCAATCAGTTTTTTGATAGCCCCTGCGAATAGCTCGAACACCGCGCGCCGGGTTTCCTGTCCGGTTTTTATCGATTCTATGTGTATGGCATATAAATCCTTATGCGCCTCGGCGTTACTGATGTATTGATCGATGTCGCCGTCCAGCATCATCGAGGTGAGGCCTACCATTTCCAGATTGCCGGACTGGAACACGGCGTCCATGACCTGTTTCGCCGTGGGTGATTTGCCCGCCTCAGTTTTTATATTGTCGACTGCTCCCGAAATATTGCCGGTATAGGTACGGATGTTCAGTTCGGAAATGTCCTGCAGCTTTTCACCGATCGTTTTCAGTGTGGATTTGAATCCCTCTTCTTCGCCAGCCATGTTATACCTCCTGTTCCTAATGTTGATTTTCAGAATATGTGCATTGGTGGACAAGGCCCGGTGTGCATACTACACTGGTCCACGTAGTTAACTATAACCAATCCGGGCAGGTTTTTTAAGACGGACATGGAGGCAGCATATGGATGCAAAAAAGATTCAGTTTTCCGAAGTCTTTAAATCCGAGTTGTCAGCGATACAGGAACGGCGCGCCAACCATAAAATATATGCTGATCCGGCCGCGTTTAATCTGCCCGGATTCGAAACCTGCCTGCCGGAGCCGGCAGCAAGATCGGACGCCCTGAATGACGTTCTGACCGCGCTCAATGATGAAGGCCAGAACAAACTCTGGTCCGCCGCCAGTGACAAGGACGACTACCGGGCCGGTCTGATCGGTCTGGCGTTCTCAGGGGGCGGCATCCGCTCCTCCTCCTTTAATCTGGGTATACTGCAGGGTGTGCACAAAGCGGGACTATTCGAGTGTATCGATTACCTGTCAACAGTTTCCGGCGGCGGTTATATCGGTTCCTATCTCAGTTCTTATTATCACCGGGAGCGCAAGCGCAGGGAGCAGCGGATCGATAAAACCGCGGCGGAAATTTCAGCGGCGATACCATTTCCGTTCAAGCATGTCCCGGGTGAGAAGGAGAACGATTATTTCCGGCATTTTCGCAACAATTCAAACTTCCTGGCGCCGGGAGGTTTTTTTGATCTGCTGATCATCCCGCTAATGTTGCTGCGGGGCCTGATCATCAACCTCGCTGTGATCCTGCCGTTCTTACTGGCTACAGCTGTGCTCATGTCTTATTGGCTGGGCCGGTTACCGGTCAATGGCAAGCCATCCTATGTGGCTCTCCATACTTACTGGTACAACAGTTTCGAACTGCTACCGGATAACTTTCCCTTCCCCGTGACGACGATGCTTGCGGTGGCGCTGGTCCTGATGTCACTCGCCTATCCAATCATGCAGATGTATTTGCAGAAATGTCATTTCGGGAATACCACCAACCAGCGCCTGCGGGAAACATTATGGCGGGGGATGAGCTGGATACTGGTTATGGCCGGCGTGGTATTTTTTATCGAATTGCAACCGTTGGCACTGGTGGCGCTGGAAAATGTTCTTGCGAAAGGGATCGTCCAGTCGTTTGCCGCTGTTTCAGCGCTGGCGGTGATTTATGGCCACAAGCTGACACCGAAACTGTCTGCCCTCCTGGCCCGTCTGGCCGTATCGATACTGGGCATCGCGGGTTTGCTGGTTATCTGGATATTACTGCTGTGGCTGACGAGCCTGTTGTTTAACGCTGCGAATCCTGACAGGTACAGATTCTTATACATGCTCGGCGCAGGAATCCTGATTCTGTATACCGCCCTTACCGTGGACGTAAATTTCACTTCCATCCATAAATTTTACCGTGACCGGTTGTGCAAGGCCTTCATGGCCGGCGCTGAACCACCGCAACTCTCACAACTGGACACCACCACGGCGCCCTATCATCTCATTAATACCGCCGTGAATGTCATCCGGGCGCCGGAGGAGGAAGCCTACAAGAATGGTCGCTATGCCGGTTTCTTTATTTTCAGTAAAAACTACATCGGCGGGATGCGAACCGGTTATATACCGACTCGGGACATGGAGGCGGCCAGCCGGCACGTCGATCTGGGCACCGCCATGGCGATCTCGGGCGCCGCGGTGGCGCCGGTGATGGGGAAATTCACCAACCCCGTATTAACTTTCATCCTGGGCTTGCTGAATCTGCGCCTGAATTACTGGTTGCCTAATCCCTGGCATTTAATTAACAAGGGCGCCAGGCACTTTCTTGGTGCGCGTGAACCATTTCGCAGAGTAGGCCCGTGGTATTTATTACGCGAGATGTTTGGCTTGCTCGACGCTCGGAGCCGGTATGTCAATCTCTCGGATGGGGGGCATATAGAAAACCTCGGCATCTATGAGTTGTTACGGCGGCAATGCCGGCTGATCATAGCGGGCGACGGCGAGGCGGACAACGCGCTCACTTTCGATGGTCTGGCTGCGGCCATCCGTATGGCGCGGATCGATTTTGGTTACCACGTTGAAATGGATGGTCTGGACGAGATCAGGGGCGGCCTGCAACAGCATGCCATCGGCACCATCTTCTATCCCGGCGGCCGGATCGGCAAATTGATTTATCTGAAATCCTGCCTGAGCGGTGATAACAGTCTCATAGCCACCCTGAGCGAGGATAACTATCGTACTTCTCCGCGCCGTGACGACAACCTGTTATTCGATGACAACGCTTATATCGCCCGTTACAAAAACCTGCATCCTGATTTCCCGCATGAGTCCACCGGCGATCAGTTTTTCGACGAAGCCCAGTTTGAATGTTATCGGGCGCTCGGCTACAGCGTGGCGGTTTCTGCCCTGACCACACCCTGGCGTACGCCGGCACCCCCGCGCCCAGTGTAAAGCAACACCGGTTAAGCCGGCCCTGTAGCAGTCAGTTTCCGGATGATGAAATAATGATCTTCATTGAGCGTGGCCGGATCGAGATCCGCCAGGGAGAACCAGCGGACAGCACTGGCGTCATCGCCAGCGCTGATAGCGGGTAGATCGCCAGGCGCCCGCAGATCGAAATAAAATACCTCAGTAATGGTTCGGCCCCTGGCTGAGCGGTAGGGATAATCGAACACCTGCCGGCTCCTGATGGCGCTTTTCAATTCGGCAGCGGGCAGGTTTATAGCGGTCTCTTCCAGTAACTCCCGGACACAGGCATCGACTAGTGTCTCGTTCTGATCCACGAAGCCGCCCGGCAGCGCCCACAGTCCTTTCCCGGGATAGTTTTTTCTTTTGATCAGTAACACCTGCTGATCATGCACGACGACGGCATCGACAGTGATGAAAACCGGTGGGTAAGGTGCGGCACTCCAGGTTTGCCGGTACTGTTTGAGATAATCATACTCCGTCTTGAGCTCGGCCCAGGCCGTGGTTGCGCAAAACGCCTGCAATGTCAGGATGACGTGTTCCGACACCTCCTCTCCGGCCTGGGTCCCTCGCAACCAGGCCCGTACCGCCGTCGCATCCATCGCGTCAAAGATTTTATGCCTGATCGTCGTTGAATTAATATCGACGAAAGAGGGGATTGCGACACGTTCCCAGCGTGGATCCAGATTCGTGTAAACAGGGTTACTTGCGTCATTCATTATTAATCCAATCCTGGGTGTCGGCGTCGTC
>JACVQI010000290.1 GCA_015661095.1 Gammaproteobacteria bacterium | reverse complement strand
GGCGCTGCGCTCGTCGACTTCGAGCACGCGGTTCATACGCTTCAGGTCGAGGACCACGCTGCCGGAATAGACCGGCGCCGAACCGCCGTAGGCGAGGTTGCGGCCGGTGGAGATCGGATAGAGTGGAATACGGCGGGCGTTGGCGGCGCGGACGACGGCCTGCACTTCCTCGACCGTGGCCGGCGCGACTGCGGCGGAGGCGACACGCTCCTCCGGCTCGCCCCAGTAGGGGGAATAGGCGTCACGATAGAGGGCAACGTCTTCATCCGCAGTGAAGACCCATTCAGCGCCGACCACGGCGCGGAATGCATCAAGGGTGGCGGTGAAGTCCTTATCACTTATGCCGGGAGGGATAGCCATAAACGATTCTCCTCTTAAGCCGCGGTGCGCGGCGCAATGATCCAGGAATAGAGTTTTGCCGGTTCGCCCGGATAGGCGGCCATGGACGTGTCTGTGGGACGGAAGTCGCGAGTCGTGACGCGGGGACCGGCGATCATGATATCCGCGAGGACACGCGGCCACCTCCACCCGGCGGCCTCAAGTTCCTGCGCGAGTCCCGCATCAGTCGTGCGGATGATCCGATGGGCAACGTAGCCTCTGCCGTCCGGCGCATGCTCGGCTGCGAAGACCACGCGCAATCCGTGATCCCATGCGAGCCGCTCAAGCAGGAAGAGTGCGGGACGCTCAGTCAGGCCCGCGATGGCGGCCGGTGCTGCCTGCCAGTGGCTGCGCAATTCGTCCTGCCACAGATTGGTGACGTCACCTTCGATCTCGCGGCATGGTGCTCCCAACTGATCGGCACAGGCCGCGAAGGTGCGTGCATCTGGATGACGTAGATCAAAGATAACTGCATCGAGCGTGACGGGTTCGCGCCCGATGGCAAATGGCGACCCGCCCATCAGAGGCACGGCCGACAGGGCAGTTGCTGCCTTTAAAAACTCCCGCCTGTTAGTCATGAACTATTCCCCCATACAGTCATTATCGGGCCGTTCTTTGTGCGCAAAACAAGTCAGAATTTTTGTAATTAGTAATCAGTATAATATGCCTGGCTCTGTGTTAACACAACAGAAGTGGTGTATCGGCGAGACGTTATTACGGCGATACTTGCATGGCGAGCGCGGGGTACAGCAAGTGCGCGATTAATCGCGTAAAAATATAATTCCCGGTATTGGAAAAGGTTAGAGAACGTAGTCAGTTTATACAGGCACAGCCTCAACGATACTGCACTCACACCTGGTGGGTATGACCCGGATCATGCGGAAACCTGCCTGCGCCAGTAATCGCCCGTATTGTTTGGCAGTGCGTTCTTCCCCGCCCATCAACATCATCATGTTGATATCCACCACTTTGGCGACATGCGGCGTATCTCCCTCGGGCAGGACCCATTCGAGGATCAGCAGTTTACCATCGGGTTTAATTGCCCGGCGGCAATTCTCCAGTATCTCTACCACTCTGTTATCGTCCCAGTCGTGAATGATATGCGACAGGATATAAGCAGCAAATCCCGCTGGCACCGATGCAAAAAAGTTGCCGCCCTGGGTAGCGATGCGCGCGCTCATGCCGCGCTCAGACAACAGTGCCGGTGCCTCCGCCACCACATGCGGTTGATCGAACACCAGACCGCGGGGTCCCTGATGCTGGCTGAGGATAAGGGACAGGCCGTTGCCGTTGCCGCCGCCCACGTCCGCGATACTGTCGAAGACTGAAAAATCATAGGCTGCGGCCACATGCAGGGGTTCCTTGCCGAACACTCCGGCCATGGACTGGTTGAACTGGGTCGAGAGTCCCGGTCGTTCCGACAGCCACTCAAACCACCCTTGGCCAAAGGCCAGATTGAAACCAGTCTTACCGGTTTGCAGTACCTCCGGGAATTTCTCCCAGGCCGCGATCACGGCCGGAGAAACGGAAGCCAGTATGCTGGCATAGGCCGCATCCGGATGATCGGGTTTCAGGCACTCGCCCAGCGTTGTCAAACCGAAGACGCCTTCTTCCACCTCGGTCAGAATTCCCTCGCCAGCCAGGGCGCGCATGAACCGGTATAGAAATGGCGGATGCAGTTCAAGTTCTTTGGCGACAGCGTCCGAGGAACGGGGGCCATTGGTGAATCTTTCCCCCAGGTTAAGACTGGCGGCCATATAAACCAGTTTGGTATACATGAAGCCATAACCCATACGGATGAGTTGCGCTGACAGGGGCAGGGGTTCAGTATTCATGCTTGCTCCGAACAGATCTATTTGTTGATAGTCAGTATATATCAGGCAACCAGAAGGGTCAGGACCTTATAAAAGGATACGCATTTGCCACAAGGGAATTGAACGAACACTAAGGAACCTCTGATTAACTCATAGGTTCCGTCCGGAACAGGCAACTGTTTGAAAAATGGAGCAAAGTAAAAGTCACATCTTTTACTTTGCGGGCTCTGAAAAGTCCAGGAGGGACTTATTCAGAGCTTCCCTAAATAAATCCGGCAATCTCTTGCAATCCAGGCTTGTCCCACAATTCCTGTTCGGCTATTCTCAACCCGGTTGATTTCGACCTGAAAGCGCACGCCATTCCTTATAACACATGCTTACACACTGAGGTCACTATGAGAACTCCACCAGGCATGTCCGAGCGCCAGTTCCGCCAGGCTGTCGACAGATTCATCGGGGCAGTTGGCGCAGGTAATGTTTATACCGACGAAGCAGACGTTGATCTGTACCGCGATCCCTATACACCCTTATGGGGACAGGAAGGCGAGCGCATTGCCTCCGCTGCCGTCGCCCCGGCGAGTGTCGAGGAAGTGCAGGCGGTCATGCGTATTGCGAATGAACTGCGGGTACCGATGTACCCGATCTCCACCGGCCGTAACCTGGCCTACGGCGCTGCGGCGCCGGCCTATTCCGGTTCAGTGGTGCTCGATCTGAAACGAATGAACCGTATCCTGGACGTCGACCAGGTCAACCATTCCGTTCTGGTCGAACCGGGTGTGAGCTATTTTGATCTGTACCGGCACTTCCAGGAAAACAACGTCCGCATGATTATCGACACGCCCGATCCCGGCTGGGGCAGCCCGATAGGCAATTCACTCGATCGGGGTGGCGGTTACACTATGGCGCACTTTCGCAACCACTTTGATGCCCATTGCGGGATGGAAGTGGTGCTGGCGGATGGGACTCTGTTACGCACCGGCATGGGCGCTTTGCCCGGCGCGAAAACCTGGCAGCAATACAAGACCGGCTGCGGTCCCTGGATCGACGGCATCTTCTCGCAGTCCAATTTCGGCGTGGTGACGAAGATGGGCCTCTGGTTGATGCCGGAGCCGGAGGCCTATATGCGTGGCACGGTGTACGTCCCCCGTTATCAGGACCTGCATCGGTTCGTGGAGATCCTGAACTATTGCGAGAACGTCAAGCTCTTCACCGGTATGCCCAGCCTGTACAGCCCGCTGCTCGGCATCGTGCCCATGTCGCAGCTGGCGGATTCCATGGCCAAACCGCCGCAGTTAACCGGACAACAGGCCGCCCTGATCGCCGCCGCGGAACTTGGCTATTCGCCGGAGCTGGAGGCTTATGCATTGCGCGAGGGCGTACCCTACTGGGGTCTCGACATGCCGATGTACGGGCCGCCGGAAGTCATTGCCGCACAGTGGGCCGCCATCAAGCGGCGTTTCTCGGAAATCAAGGGGGCAACTTTCCAGGATGGGGAGGTGATCGATTTTCCCGTGAGCAAGGCGGATGAGGCGCGTGTGCACTTGCCGGAATTCGGTATCACCAGTCTGAGGATGTTCTCCATCATCTCGCGCTCGCCTCTGTCACCGGTCGCTTTTTCCGGACATATGGGCTTATCGCCCATCATTCCGCGCACCGGAGCGGCCATCATCGAGGCCAACCAGGTGTTTCAGGAAGTCGCGCGTGAGTACGGCCTGCCCACGCTGGGCAGTTTCACGCTACCCTTGCTTTACTGGGAGCGTGCCTTCATTTTTATTTTCAGTGTCATGTTTACCCGGGACCCGGCGGTGGATGCCAAAACCGTCGCTGGTGTACGCGCGTTGATCCGGATCGCCGGCGAGCATGGTTGGGGAGAATACCGCACTCCACCTGTATTCCAGGGTGACGTGATGGCGCAATATTCCTTCAACGACCATGCCCTCATGCGCCTGCACGAGAAGATCAAGGACGCCGTTGATCCGAACGGTATCCTCTCGGCCGGGCGCTACGGCATATGGCCGGCGCATTTGCGGGAGAAAAAGCAATAATAAAAGAGGCCAGGAGTGGAAACCACTGCTGCATGCCGATAATCCGGTCTGTGCTATGATCCCGGCCAACAACGATAAAATACCCGGGGTCAAAGGTATGTTATATCATCGTCGATGTCCTGCCTGCGTTTATATCCTCCTGCTCACATTCAGATTGACCGGGGACGTGGTCATGGCGCAGGAGCAGCCGCCCGTGATTAATCCGGCGCCGGCCTTCACTGCGCCGGATCTGGTCAAGTTACCGACCACGGGCTGGTTGACCAATGGGGGTAATCTCTACAATCAACGCTATTCCCCGCTCAAGCAAATCAATCGTGACAACGTGGCGCAACTCAAGGGTGTCTGGCGTACCCGTCTTAATGGTTCCGGCCTGGGTCCGCAGTATTCCGGCGAGGCACAGCCCCTGGTTCATGATGGTGTCATCTATGTCGTCACCGGCGCCGATGGTGTATTCGCCGTCAGCGTGAAGACCGGTCAGATCCTGTGGCAGTACGATGCCGGGTTGGATCCTGCCATTGACGTCATCTGCTGCGGCTGGACCAGCCGCGGT
>JACVQI010000094.1 GCA_015661095.1 Gammaproteobacteria bacterium | reverse complement strand
GGTACCGGCGGCATCAGTGGCTAGTCTGGAAAAATAGTTACCCATGTGTATCTATCATCAAAAAAGACAAAGGCGCGATGCACGCGCCTTCATCCCAACTTTGCTTAAAATTCCTGTACCCTTGTTCAAGTCATGCCAAATTCATTCCAAGTAAGTCAATCATACCCTGTAATTCGCGGAACCTAAAACTGGTAACCTAGCCCCAGATTAATGCCATCGAAGGTCCGATCCACCCTGCCATCGGCATCTTCCCACTGGGCTTCGAATTTGAATGCCACATTGGCATGCGGCCACCAGTTAAAGCCGACAGAGAACTGGTCAAATTGTTCATATTTGAATAATGCTCCCGCCAGGCGATTACGCTCGTCCCAGACACTGTAGCGGCCGAAGATACCCGCCTCACCGGGCATTTCACTCGGCAGACGGAAGCGATAGGCCGGTTCCACATACCAGCCCGCCAGGGTATCCGCATCAACAACGGCGGGATTTATACCGGTATCGTCTCCCATATCCCAGCGCGCATAAAGGGCGCGTAAACCAAAGCCGCTTGCATGTTTCCAGTCCACATGTCCCTCGAACAGAGTGGCATCGATTTCATAAGCATCCGCCGTACCGGTTATATCCGCCTCGTAATGACCAGACACCCCGACCTCAAGGCCTGGAATACCGGTATAACGGATACGGCCGGTCATCGCCCAATCCTGGTTTTTTGCTTCCGCCACTTTCAGGCGGCCGTCGCGCGGCCGGAATCGCGAACCGCCACCGGTGTTGACCACCAGCCCGGAGTGCAGGACCGCATCGTAATTCCAGCCTGGGGCCAGTTCTCCATTCGCGCCAATACCCGCCTCCCACCAGGTGGAGGGAATTATTTCGGTCTCGACCCGGTTGCGTTCTACGCCATAAAAAGTATTCGGCTCATGCGTAACATTGAAGATACCGATGGGCAATATATCCAGACCAGCACGCAAACGGTGCTGATCATTCAGATCCATTTCCAGCCACGCCTGCTCCACTTCCACTTCTCCGGTATTAACGCCATCCGCAGAGTCCTTAACAAGTGCGTGCTCCACCTCGAGTTCCGAAAAGAACCGTAAGTCATCCGTAAATTCATGTCCGAAATAAAGAACAAACCGGTGAAAATCAACCTGGTCAATTGAATCGTCCCCATCGCCCAGTTCATTGTCATTTAGTGTGTTGTAATGCAGTTCGCCATATCCCCCTATACTGGTACCACCATCAACGCTGCGCTCACTCTCCTTGCTGACGACTTCAACGGCGTCTGCGGTGATTTCAACGGTTTCCGCTGTCTCCTTAACCTGCGTTTCCGTCTGCACCAATCTGGCCTGCAGCGCCTCGATGGTTTTCTGTTGCTGCTGAATCACCCGCCACATCTCCTCTACTGTCGGTGTTTGTGCCTGAGCGCCGAACACAATCATTCCAGTGATGATTGGCGAAAATATCAATGCATGCCATCGGATGGTTCTTCTCAATTTCTGTTTAAACATTTGTTTAATCTCCCATTAATCTAAATTCAATAAATAACGTAAATCTGAATATATTTTGTATGTGAATACTGACTAAACTGATTGATTAAATTAATAACACATTGAATTTGATATATTTTTATAAATATAAAGTGCAAGGAAAATATTTATTAATGCAAATGATAATGATTCGCATTAACTATTTCAAGTAGAATTTTAGATAAGAAATCTGCTATTGCGGAATTTGTCGATCAGGTAAAGGTTTTGGCGTTCAAAAGTAAATGGGTGCAGATACTGGCCGCATACCCCAGCACGACAGCCCAGGTCCATCTTAAATGCGCCATAAAAGTATAGACACCACGGCATTGGCCCATCACCGCAACGCCGGCCGCCGATCCGATCGATAACATGGATCCGCCAACACCGGCGGTCAGGGTCACCAGCAGCCATTGCCCCAGGCTCATGTCAGGGTTCATCTCCAGGACGGCGAACATGATCGGTATATTATCCACCACGGCGGAGGCAAAACCGATCAGGATGTTTGCGGTAGTCGGTCCCAGGAATTCAAAAGTAAACTCCGATGTCAGTGCCAGATAGCCAAACGCCCCCAATCCCCCGACACAAAGAATGATCCCGTAAAAAAACATCAGCGTATCCCATTCCACGTTCTGAAGATTTTTATAGATATCATAAGTAGGTGACGGCTCGAGCAACAGTCCGGACTCTCCCGTTGCTGTGACCTCCGCCATCCGGGCATATGCCTCGTCCCGCCTCTGCAGGTAATACCCGAACAGCTTCAGAATGCCCAGTCCGGTCATCATACCCAGCACCGGCGGCAGGTGTAGAAAATGATGAAATGTGACAGCCATGGTTATGGTGATTAAAAACAAGCCGACTACTATCCACGCGCCATACTTGAGTTCAGCCTGTGACTGGACTCCTTCCGGGTTACCCCGTGCTATGGCAAAACTCAGGAATGCGGCAGTGACCAGCCAGTTCACCAGCCCGGGAACAAACAGGTAAAAGAATTCCTGAAAATCCACCAGACCTTTCTGCCAGACCATCAGGGTTGTAACATCGCCGAACGGACTGAATACCCCTCCCGCATTCGCCGCGACCACGATATTGATACAGGAAATGGCGACAAACTGATGGTTATTGCCACCGATGGTTGAGACTACAACAGCCATTAACAGTGCCGTCGTAAGGTTGTCGACAACCGGCGATATAAAAAAGGCGATCAGGCCGGTCAGCCAGAAAATTTTCCGTAATGTATATCCCCGAGACATCATCCAGGCCCGCAGGAGATTGAATACTCCCCGTTCCTCCATGGTATTGACATAGGTCATCGCCGCCAGCAGAAACAGGAATAAATTGGCGAACTCACTCAGATTATGCCGCAAGACTGCATCCACTGTGACGGTATCGCCAACCCCGGCATAAGTGATGGCAACAAGCACCCAGATAATACCCGCAGCTACCATGGCCGGTTTGGATTTACGCAGATGCAGGCTCTCTTCGAGAATTATTAGGCTATAGGTGATAAAGAAGATCAGCAGTGACAGGATTCCTTGCCAACTGGTCGTAAAATCCCTCGTGATCTGTAAATCAACATCAGCCGCTAACACAAAACCTGGAGTCAGAAAAAATAATAAGAAGAGAATCAGCCTGTCCTGCATGATCATTTTGGCCTGGCAATTAATCTGAAATAAACATTGGTCGGTTCTGGACTCATCGAGTAATAGTAAATGGGTTTATCCAATTGCCTCGATGTAAAAACCCAAATCTTATTGAGTTTCTGGAACCGGTGTTGCTGTCACTCCCGTTCTGACCAAAGACGCCAGCCACTAGAGATTGTTTTTTGCAACCGTATTTCGGTTATTGTCAGAATGAAGGTTTGCCTTGCTTTGAGCGGTTTGACCAGGTTTTTGGTATATTTCCAGAAATTTGAATACCAGGTCCTGCGCGTATGGAATTTCAGAGTTGGTCAGGAACACCATGCCGAGTTGCAAATCACGATTGAAGACTATCGTTGAGAGCGTTCCCTGCACGTACCCGCTATGATGGACGAAATTCTTGTTACCACCATAATCAAATATCCTCCAACCTAATCCATAAAATATATCACCCAACTCTTTCCGTTGTTTGTAGTGTGCCTGGTATGGGGTAGTCGCGATTGATGGTGACTGCAGATCGTCCAGAATCTGAGAGGGCAGGACGTCAGGTCTTTGCCCCATTTGCGCCAGCAGCCATTGCTTCATATCCCGTATACTGGCATTTATGCCCGCGGCCGGGGCAACATGGTAGTAACTTTCACGCACATCCACAGGCTGCCACTTCTGTTTGCGCCAGACATGAGGCGTGGCCCGGTCCTCGGTTGACTTAAATGACTGCAAGCCAAACGATGCGGTACGCATACCCAACGGCCGGAACAGGTTGTCCCTGACAAAATTCTCATAGGTTTTACCGGAAACAGACTGGATTACGTCACCCGACAGGCTGAATATCACATTTTGATAGGTGTAACATTTCCCCGGCGGACAGATAAATTCGACTTCTTTCAGCCGCCCGATAATAGTGTCGTACGGTACGTTGCCTTCCAGCAGATCGGTGTAGGCATGTTGTACCAGACCGGTGGTATGCGATAACAGGTTCCTGACGGTGATCTCCTTACCGTAGATCGGATTTTTAAAGGCAATATGCTCGAGCCTGGAATTAACCTTGGTATCCCATTCCAGCAGTTTGTCCCGAACCAGGATGCCGGTCGCGGCCGAAGCGAAGGATTTGGACACAGAAGCCAGCCGGAATACCGTGTCCACGGTAACGGGATTATTGGCGCCCGCCTTCCTGACACCATAGGGTTTAATCAGTATGACCTGACCATCAGCCACCACCGTTAAAGCGGCGCCAGGGACATGCGGTAATATAGTTGTCGTAAAGTAATTTTCAAGTTCCAGCAGGCGTTGATCAGGGGCATGGTGAAGGTCAGCGGCACGGACCTGGACAGTGATAAACAGGCTAAACAGGGATAACGAAAGGCAGGTAACCTCCCGAAGGTACCGGCGCAGGTGAATTACACTTGAATGAATTCGCACTATAACCCGCAGGTTTGTTTTCAATTAGTTGATTATTATTGGTGATCAGCCTCCTAATATAGGCAATTTCAGTATTTTGGACAAGTTATATAAAGCAGAATGACAGGCAGCGCTCCTGCATGGAGTGCGGGAGTATTAACTTTTTCGTTCTATGCGACTTCCTGCTGCACGCAGGCCGCACCATAATCCACGGCCTCAGCCAGCAAAGGGTCTACTCGATAGCCGGTCATCATGATGCCTTGCCTGTCAGGGTCTTCGACGCGGAAACCGGGTAATTTCATTTCGATCCTCACCAGATTAAGATCTCCATTGGGCCTCACTGTTATATACCGCGGCTACAACGCTGAATATCCCATTCCAGATTGTCCATGGCCAGCTTACCAATGGTTTTATGGTTAAAATGTCTGATCATCTATATGTCGGGCGATACGGAGAATTTTTATTCTGTCAGGAATGTGGTTTAATTTAGCCGGGGTGGTCTTTCGAAACGGAAAAAATTTTTACGGGGCTGAAATTTATGATCGGGTACAGTCAGAGAATAGCATCCCTGCCATACCGATCCTGGACAAAAATCGGTACATGAAACCAAGAATTTACATTTCAACCTGGGCCCTGGCCGGTCTTATGGCCAGCCTGAGCCAAACCGGTCTGGCGGCCACGGCGCAAGGCACGGTTTATCACGATAATAATCGCAACGGTTTGCTGGACCGCCGGGAAGACGGCATCCTCGGTGTGGCGGTAAGCAATGGCCGCGAGGTCACACGAACCGATAACCAGGGCCGTTATCGGATTGCTGCCATGGAAGGTGATACCATTTTTATCACCAAGCCCAGGAATTATGCCCTGCCGGTCAATGAGTACATGCTGCCCCGGTACTATTATCACTATACCCCGGCCGGCAGCCCGGCTGATCTCGATCTGCGCTATCCCGGTCTACGGAAATCCGGCCAACTGCCCCAGACGATCGATTTCCCGCTTTATCAGCAAACCGAGGCGGAGAACTTCGCGGTCATCTGGACCTCGGATCCGCAACCCCGGACCGGCGAGGAACTGGGTTTTGTCCGTGATGATGTGATTACGGAACTGCTCGGCGTGGACGCGGCCTTCGGTATCACCACCGGCGATATCCTGTTCGACGACTTATCCCTGTTCCCCCGGCTGGCGGCCATCTACGCCCGCATTGGCATACCCTGGTTCAACGTTGCCGGCAATCATGACGTGAATTATCAGGCACTCGCCGACCCACAGGCACTGGAAACCTATCGCCGGAACTTTGGCCCGGCTTATTATTCATTTAACTGGGGACAAACCCATTTTGTGCTGCTGGACTCCGTCCATTACGCCGGCAAGGATCCAAATCAATTGGCTGGCGCCGGGACTTATGCAGGCCGTATCGACCAGGATCAGTTGCAATGGCTGGCGGCGGACCTGGCCCTGGTACCCAAAGAGGTGCTGGTGATCGTGGCCATGCACATTCCGTTCAAGGTCACCGGTATGGATGTCCCCCAATTCCAGATTGCGAACCGTGGCGAAGTGCTGCGCTTGTTATCCGGATTCGATCATGTCTTCGCCGTCGCCGGGCATCTACATGGGACCCAGCATGTATACTTCGACGCCAGCGAGGGTTTTACCGGCGCCAAACCTTTGCACCAGCATGTGCTGGCGACCATCGCCGGTAACTGGTGGCTGGGCGACAGGGATGACCGTGGTATCCCCTTTACCACGCAGACGGATGGTACACCCAATGGTTATCACATCATGTCAGTACAGGGAAATACCTACAGCATGCGCTACCAGGCCGCGGGCAAGCCCGCCACGCACCAGATGCGCATCACCCTGGAGAGTTATCCCCTGCGTGAAGTGGCTTCCCAGCTCGTGCGCTCACAATTAAGTTCAGTGCAATTGCTGGTCAATCTGTTCGACGGAGGTCCCAACTCGGTACTGACCTACCGGATCGACGATGGCGCCAGCAGGACGATGGTGAATGAGCTGCGGCAGGATCCGTTTGCCGGACGCCCCATCCAGGGACAGGGACCGGCGCGGGAGACCAAATCGTCCCATATCTGGAGTGCATTACTGGATCCGGAACTGGCAGCCGGCGTGCACACCATCAAGGTCGAGGCTGTCGATGAATACGGCCAGAAACATACCGGCCATAAGATAATTGAGCTTCTCGATGATGGCTTACAATGATCACTGCCCTGACCATGCCACAGAGAATGAACCCATTTCATAACCGCCTGTTACACTGCCTGCTCATGGCAAGCTTACTCTTGAGTACGTACCCGGTTTATGCCCATCATTCCTTTGCCGTACATTTCGTGCCCGACAAGATCATCAGCATCGCCGGAGTCGTCACTGAATTCCGCTTCACCAATCCGCACGGCCTGGTTTTCCTGACGGTAACCGGCACAAACGGTGAGGAGCAAAAATGGCGGGTGGAAACCAATTCCCCGAACGTGCTGCGCCGCCGCGGCTGGAGCAATACCGCGATCAAGGTCGGCGACCATGTGACCATCGAGGGTTATCCGAGCCGCGATGGCTCCAACGGTCTGCGCATCTCCCGGGTCATCTTTCCGGATGGGCGGGAATTACCCGGCCAGGGTCAGGTACTGGCGGATCCGCCAGGCTCGGATTAGTCACGGCTCCGCGCCATGTCCCGATACCTGACCCATAACCTGACTCTGATGACTGCGCTGGCATTAGCGCTGTTGCTGCCAGCGCAGCCGCCAGCCGCGGCTGCCACCGGCAAACGACCGGATTTCGCCGGGTTCTGGTCCGTACGCTTCGAACGAACCCCTTCCGGTCAGGCCATGATCGATCAATTGCCCAGGGATGCGGTGATGATCAACGACTCCGGCGCGGGCGAGCTGGGACAGGACGATTTCGCCGGGCTGAAATTGAGCGAGCAGGCACAGGCGGAAATTCGCAATTACAATTACAAAGACGAATTGAAACGCGAGAATACCTGCGTCGATCCGTCCGTCATC
>JACVQI010000289.1 GCA_015661095.1 Gammaproteobacteria bacterium | reverse complement strand
GGCGGTCACTGGCGTCAGGATCAGGGATAACAGTTCCGGCGCAACAACCAGTCTGGATGTGGCCGCGGTGTTTGCCTATGTCGGCCTGCAACCTAATTCGGCTGTATTGCAGAATCATTTACGACTGGATGCGGACGGTTGCGTTCCAGTTGATGCCCGGATGCGCACAGAATTAAAAGGAATGCTTGCCGCTGGTATCGTCCGCAGCGGGGCTTCCGGACGGGCCGTCAGTTCAGCCGGCGATGGCGCCATCGCCGCCCGAACAGCGGATCGTTATTTGACAGATCATAACTGGCGCGACTGATAACTTGCGTCTGCGACAGATATGAGCCAGCAAATCATCGTTCACGATCCCAGAGGCTATCCGCCACGAATCGTCGGCAAGCAACTGGCGCCGCGCCTGGAAAGTCTGACCGGGAAAAACCTGTATCTGGTCGACTGCCTGTTCGATAACTCCGAGGTGTTCATCGATCAATTGCAACAATGGTTCGCGGCGCATCTGCCAGAGGTAAAAACTCGTATCATAAAACCGCGGGAAAGCTGGGTCGATGACCCCGTTATGCGCGCGCGGATCGAAGCTGACGGCGATGCCGCCATACTGGGAGTCGGACTTTGAAGCACCTGTAGCCCGACGGTCGTCGGTCTGGCCCTGGCACTGGAAGCCGCAGGCATACCCACCGTGGCCGTACATACTCATGTATTCGCCCGGCTGGTTAAATCCGTGGCACAGGCAGGCGGCATGCCGACGGCCAGACAAGCCTACGTGCCGCAACCAGTTGTGGGATTGTCCGCGGCGCAACTGCGTGCCTATATCGAAGGCAATGATCCGGTACAAAAACAACCCTTCATACAGGAATTAATCACAGGACTGACACAGCCTCTGACAGATGCAGATTTGAAGAGTGTGACCTTCGATCGTTCCACTCCGCGGTTTCTGCAACCTGACACCGAAGATAACTTGCAGCAGTTGTTCAGTGACAACCACTGGACGGATTACATGCCCATCGTATTACCAACCGAAGCACGGGTCGCACGGATGCTGCAGGCTACCAGCCACGCACCGGACGAGGTTGTCGGACGGCTGCAACCGACCTATTACCGTGAATACTGGGAATACACCGTGGAAAAAGTCGCGGTCAATGCCGTCATGGCCGGGGCACGGCCGGAATATTTTCCGGTAATCCTGGCACTGGCCGCCACCGGTGTAACGGCGCGGCAAAGCAGCACCACTTCCTTCGCCACTCTCGCCGTCGTTAATGGCCCCATCCGGCATGAGATCAGCATGAACAGCGGCATCGGCGTCATGGGACCCTACAATCACGCCAACACCAGCATCGGCCGGGCCTATGGCCTGCTGTCGCAAAACTTGCAAGGGGGTTCGGTGCCCGATGAAACCTATTTGGGTTCTCTGGGTAACTGGTATGCCTACAGCGCCACCTTCGCGGAAAATGAGGAACGCAGTCCCTGGGAACCGCTGCATGTGCAACAGGGTTTTGAATCATCCGACAGCATAGTCACTGTGTTTCTGGGCGGCTGGTATACCCAGGCCGGGTTCGGACCCCGCGATGCAACCTGGCAGGATAAATTCAGGCATGCCTTGAGTGCCTGCGAACCCTACCTGCCGCCGCTGCTGGTTCTCGATCCCATCGTCGCCAACGGTTTCGTCGCCAAAGGCTATGACACCAAGCAAAAACTCATAGACTGGTGCGCGGACAACGCGCGCCTCAGGGCCCGGGAATATTGGGACAACCAGTGGACCCAGACGCTGCTGCGGCCGCTGGCCGTGGCCGGCGTGCAACCCTATGCCGATCGCCTGCAGGCTGGACCGGACGAATTAATCCGAATGTATCTGCGGGAGGAAATCAATATCGTTGTGGCCGGAGGTGAAACACAGGGGGCCTGGAAAATGATCGGCGGCTTGCTCAGGGGCAACCATACCGTCTCGGTTGACGCCTGGCGTTGAATATCTATCCGTGCGTCACGCTTGGTATCGGCTTGGGGAAAGACACTAGCATGCGTAGCCTGGATGGAATGAAATGGAATCCGGGTAGAAATCTCTTTTGATAAAAAAGTGAGTGGATTGGTCCCTTTCCCGGATTTGATGGACAGGAGTCCGAATGGCGCGGGTGCAGGGATGCACAGGAGCGACCGCTGCGCTACATCCGGGCTGCGATTTCTTAGTGTATAAAATCAGAAGCGTCCCTGGACTGAATGAAATCCCTCCCCCTGCATGCGCAGGAGGAGGGATAACAGAGCATGTTACTTATTAAAGTCTTATCTAAACTAAAAACGACGGGTGGCAGTCACACCGAACTCACGTGGTGCGGCGACGTTGCCTTGTTCACGCCCGAGGCCGATGCCGATGAGCGGCAACTTGCCGTTGAAGTAGACTTTGTCGGTAAGGTTGACGGCGTAGAGCGCGACTTCCCAGTCAGTACCCGGTGAGACCCAGGTCAACCGTCCATTGAGGATCGTATAACCTTCCTGGACGCCTTCGATCGGATTGGACG
>JACVQI010000093.1 GCA_015661095.1 Gammaproteobacteria bacterium | reverse complement strand
CTTCAGTATCGGTTGTTGACAGCGCCGTCGACATGACCGGGATCCGCACCGGTTTGCCGAAGATATTATTAATCAATGTCTGATCGGGACCACTGTCAGTGAGTATTTGATAAGCCTGTTTATATTTCTCTACTGCCGTAGTGCGCTGGTTGTTGATGAAATACCAGTCGCCGAGATTCACCAGTGCCATGGCGTATTCGGCGGGGTGGTTCGTGGAATTCGCCGCGCTGACTGTGGCGATACGGTCAAGCATGCTTCTGACCTTGTGCATCTGTTCAGCGACTCTTCTATCTTTGTTTTGCTGCTTGCTGGTATAGTAATTAGTATTAGGGACCTCTTCCATCCCGCAAACCACTTGATTGGTTCGGGGGTCCAGAATGCATCTTTGCCGGTAAGTATATCGGTTTCCGTCTCCCTGGAAATCCTCGATGGATGAATTGAAAACCTCATTGACTTGCTGGTAGTACGCCAGGGACAGGATCCTTAACGGGACAATCAGACGCGGGTCATTCACTCCATACTGATCCTCCATGATTTCGACGGTGGTACGGAACATTTCCACCAAATCATTAAGAATGAAGGCACGGTTATCGCTCACCAGCCCGTTGGTGTATGCCTCCAGCTTCCATCTGCCGACGGCCAGGATCACGGGCAGAAAAGCCGGATCATCGGATTTAAGATTACGCTGATACAGCCACAGCAAGCCATGATAATTCTGATCCAGTTCTTCCCAGTTTCTGGCGGCGGTGTTGACCCCGATAAGCGCTTTCAGTATCGGTGCCTGGGTCATACTCTCCAGCCCGTCATTGACTTTTCGGATATGCAGGGCACGGTTCAATACCTTGCCGGCCTCCGCATATTGTTCCAGGTTCTGGTAGAGCAAACCCAGCCCCAATAACTGTTCGCTCAATTGCGGATCATAGGCGCCATGTAATTTTTCCTGTTCAGTTATCTGGTCCAGATACTTCAGGACGGAAGAGTCAGTCGTTGTTGCGGAGGTATCCTGTACCGGGTTGGCTTGAGCAGCGGCCGTTTCCTGGGCTCGCACGGGAATGCAGGACAGTACCAGGCTGAAGCAGAAGAATAATCGGTATCGCATCGAATTCATGGCATTAAAATCTCTGATCCCCGTTTCAGGTCTTATCTATATGCCCCAGTTATCAATATAGATCGTCATTATTCCGAGAACAAGCTCGTCATCAGTTTTTATAAGAAAATAAACAGCATAATCATCGGTGGATTTTCGTGTAACCACAAATATGCACAATCGATGCATACAAAAGATGTTTCAGCATATAGCGGCAATGGCGAAATTCGACTAATGTTTTCGTCAATAAGACAGGGGCATTGTTAATAGGCAATGACTTAACACATCCTGGCCCAGTGGGATGCTGTCGAATCGACTGGGCACATAAAAACAGTTGAAAGTGTAAAGTTATAAAGTGAAAAGATAAAAAGGAATTGTCAGATTATAGCTTCGATGAGATTTGGCCCGGGTTCCCCCAGAAAACTTTTTAATGTCTGATTAAATTCTTCTGCTGTGTTTACCCGTTTGGCCGGGACGCCCAGGCCCTGCGCCAGTTTGACCCAATCCATGTCCGGCCGCTCCAGCGACATCATGTCCCGGGCCTTGGAACCGGGTGGACCGGCGCCGATCCGTTGATGTTCGATATTCAGGATCCGGTATTGCCGGTTGGCATAGATCACCGTCGTCACAGCGAGTGATTCGCGAGCCTGGGTCCAGAGCGCCTGCAGGGTGTACATGCCGCTGCCATCCGCTTCCAGTGACAGGACCTTGCGCTCCGGACAGGCTACCGCCGCGCCGGTGGCTACCGGCAAACCCTGACCCAGGGAACCGCCACAATTAAACAGCCAGTCATGTGGTGGCGCATGGGTGGTTGCCGCCAGTAGTCCCAGGCCGCTGGTGATGGTTTCGTCCGCGATAATGGCATGTTCCGGCATGAGAGCGGCAATGCTCTGGGCGATGGTCAGCGGCGTCAGATCGCCACTGGGTAGTGGTGGCCGTTGCAGTGGTTGACGGTCGGAATCGGTTATCCCGGCACCGGTGGCTTCCAGCAACTGCTGTAATACAGTAATGGCGTCTTCGCCCGGCTGGCTGAGTGTCTGGACCTGGCAGCCTGGCGGTAACAGACGGTTGGGGAGTCCCGGATAGGCGAAGAAACCGACCGGGGGTTTGGCGCCGACGAGGATGACGTGTTTGAGTTCCTGCAACAGCTGCAAGGCGGATTCGACAAAGTAAGGAATGATTTCGAGCGCGGCGCGACCGGCACCACGCTGCAGGCGCGGGACAAAACAATCACACAGGATCCGCGCACCGGTTTTTCCCCGGATACGGCTGGCCAGCATGAGTCCCTCTTCAAGCAGGGCCCTACCTTGCACGATTAATGCAGCTGGTTCGCCGGACATCAGCGTTTTCGCTGCTATGTCGATCGCCTGCTGATCGATTGCAACTGGTACCGGGGGGATTACCGGCAGCGTAACCGGCAGGGCGGATTCCGCCCAGGTGCAGTCCGCGGGAATGATCAGCGTCGCGATTTGGCCGGGTGGCCCGTTGGCGGCCCGGATGGCGGCGTGGGTCAAGGCCGGTACTTGTGCGGAATCTTCGACTGTCGTTACCCAGCCGGAGACTGTTGCCGCCAGGCCAGCGATATCGGAATGCAATGGCGGATCATATTGCCGGTGATAGGTCGCGTGTTCGCCGATGATATTGACTATCGGCACCCGGGCGCGCCGGGCATTGTGAAAATTTGCCAGGGCGTTCGCGAGGCCCGGTCCCAGGTGCAGCAGTGTCGCCGCCGGTTTGTTGGTCATACGCGCATAACCATCGGCGGCCCCCGAGACCACGCCTTCCTGCAATCCAAGTACACAGCGCATGCCGGCGACCCGATCGACAGCTGCGACGAACTGCATCTCGGAAGTGCCCGGGTTCATGAAACAGACTTCGACCCCGCCATGCACCAGGGTGCGTAACAGGCTTTCAGCGCCATTCATCATTCAATCGCCATGATTTGCGTGGGAGCAGGACCTGGATGTTAGCCCCGTATACCGGAAATTGAAACCGGTTCTGCTATCATGTTTAGCCTGACCCTTACGGATGCCAGCATTTCAATCATGACCGGCCTGACGGTGTTACTGATCTATACCGCTGCTGCAATCGTACTGGCTTATGTGCGCGCCAGTTTGCGGACAACGGTCTTTGCTGTTGCTACGCTGTTAATCATCTATCTCCTGGCCGGCACATTTTCCTGGTTCTGGTTTCTGTTTCTGCTCAGCAGTCTCGCTGTGGCCATCCTGTTAAACCAGCGGCGCTGGCGCTGGGACCATATCACCCGCCGAATCCTCAACTGGTACCGGCAGATCCTGCCGCGATTATCGGCAACGGAACAGGAAGCCATTAATGCCGGCACAGTCTGGTGGGAAGGCGAGCTGTTCACCGGCAACCCCAACTGGGACAAGCTGTTGTCTGCCGGCCGGCCCCGGATCTCCGAACGCGAGCAGGCATTTATCGATGGTCCGGTGGAAGAGTTATGCCGCATGGTTGATAGCTGGCAGGTTAATTTCGATCTGGCCGATATACCGAAGACGGTCCTTGATTTTATTAAGCGCCATCAGTTTCTTGGCCTGATTATCCCGGAGCAGTATGGCGGTCTGGGGTTTTCGGCGGTGGCCCAGACTGAGGTCTACACCAAATTATTCGGTATCAGTAATGTGGTGGCGAATTTCATCTCGGTGCCAAATTCGCTCGGCCCGGCTGAATTGCTCCTGCATTACGGCACGGAGCAGCAAAAGGATTATTACCTGCCGCGGCTGGCGCGGGGCGAGGAGATACCGTGTTTCGCCCTGACGGCGCCACTCGCCGGTTCGGATGCCACCGCCATTCCGGATATCGGCATCGTCTGCAAGGGCGACTGGCAAGGACAGCAAATCATTGGCATGCGGCTGACCTTCGACAAGCGTTATATCACCCTGGCGCCGGTTGCGACCCTGATTGGTCTGGCCTTCAAATTAAAAGATCCGGAGCATTTGCTCGGGGACGTCACGGATTATGGCATCACCTGCGCGCTGATCCCCAGGGACACGCCGGGGCTGGAAATAGGCCGGCGCCATTTGCCCATGGGTGAACCGTTCCTGAATGGACCGTTGCGCGGCAAGGACATTTTCGTGCCGCTCGACACCATCATCGGCGGTCGCGCCATGGCCGGCAAGGGCTGGCGCATGCTGATCGACTGTCTGGCCGCCGGCCGTTCCATCTCTCTGCCTTCTATCGCCACCTGCCTGGCCAAACGCAGTCTGGCCGCGACCAGCGCCTACGCTCGTATACGACGGCAGTTCAAGCAGCCGCTGTCCCGCTTCGAAGGGATCCAGAAACCCCTGGCCCGCATCGCCGGGCTGACTTATATCATCACGGCCGCAGGCCGGCACACGGCCCAGGCCATCGATGGGGGAGCCAAACCGGCCGTCGCCTCTGCCATCCTGAAATATCACTGTACCGAAATGGCCCGCCTTATCACCCTGGATGCGGCGGATATCCACGGTGGCAAAGGCATAATGAAAGGCCCGAAAAACTACCTCGCCTGGAGCTATGAAGCCGTGCCGGTAGCCATCACCGTGGAAGGCGCAAATATCCTGACCCGTAACCTGATGATCTTCGGCCAGGGCGCGACCCGTTGCCATCCTTATGTGCTAAGAGAGATGGCGCTGGCGCAAAGCCCGATGACCGAACAAACGCTGTCCGAGTTCGACTCGGTGTTATTCAGTCATATGGGACTTGCCTGCCAGAACGCGGCCCGGGCACTGGTGCATGCATTGACCGGCGCCTATTGCACCGGGATACTGCTGGACACGCCGGCGCGACGATATTACCAACAGCTGCAACGGTGCAGCGCGGCCTTTGCCCTGCTCGCCGAAGCCGCCATGCTGACTCTGCAGGGATCGTTGAAACGGCGCGAGATGTTATCGGCCCGTCTGGGGGATTTACTCAGTATGCTGTACCTGGCCAGTATGGTGTTAAAACATTATGAGGACGATGGCTGTCCCGCGGAAGATATGCCGCTGGTGGATTGGGCCTGTCAGTATCTGCTGCACCGTTATCAGGAGGCTGTGTACGGGATCCTGCAGAACTTTCCCGTGCGTCCCCTGGCTTGGCTGCTGCGGCTGCTGGTCTTTCCATTCGGCGGCTGGTTCCACCCACCGGCGGACCGGCTGGAAACCCGGATCGTGAATCTAATCACCAGCGACACGGCTGTTCGGCAGCGGCTGCTCGTGGGAATTTATGCCACCGCATCAGCGACCAATCCACTCGGTCAGGTCAACGAGGTCTTTCAATCTGCCCTGAGGATAGAGCCGCTGGAGCTGAAACTCCGGAATGCCGTGAAGTCCGGCAGTCTCGCGGCTGACCTGAGCGGGGTTGCATTGATTGATGCAGCCGAGCAAACGGGAATTGTCACGGCGGCGGAAGCGCAACAGTTAAGGGAGTATGATGAAAAGATGCTGAGCGTGATACAGGTCGATGATTTTCCCTATAGCAGCTTTGCCCGGACCGTGCCGGCAACGGTTAGTGTTGTCGCCGACCAGTCATTTTCCGGAGGGTTAAAGGATGGCGGATAAAACTGAATTACAGGACATGCTGACCTTCGCCCGGCAGACGATCACGGCGGCTGGCGCTATTGCCCTGCAATATTTTCGGGTACCCCTGAATGTTGAGAACAAGGCCGGTGGCGGACGTTTCGATCCGGTCACTCGCGCTGATCGGGAAATCGAGAGTTATATCCGGGAACGGATCAGCACGACTTATCCAGAGCACGCGCTTGTGGGAGAAGAGGCGGGTATGCGTACCGGCCGGGATAACTATCGCTGGTTTATCGATCCGATCGATGGCACCAAGGCCTACATCTCCGGCATGCCACTGTGGGGCATTTTACTCGGACTCATGGAAGCTGATGCCTGCCGCTTTGGCCTCATGTATCAACCGTATTTGCAGGAGCTCTATGTAGGCAGCGAGCAGGGGGCTTATCTCTGCAAGGGTGCGAACACACATGCCATGACAACGCGCGCCACGAGGAATTTACCGGATGCCATTCTCTATTGCACCCACCCGGCTATGTTTCAGTCCGAACAGGATTTGCAGTTGTTTGACAGAGTGGCGGAGCGCTGCAAGTTGATGCGCTATGGCGGTGACTGCTATGCTTATTGTCTGCTGGCCCATGGCTTTATCGATCTGGTGATCGAAGCGGATCTGAAGTCCCACGACATCGTGCCCTTGATCCCGATTATCGAGGCAGCGGGAGGTAAGGTCACCGATTGGCAGGGTAATAGCGCTATCAATGGTGGCAGGGTTATCGCAGCAGCGAATGCGAGTTTGCATGAACAGGCATTAAACTTACTGCAACAGCCAGCCCGGTCTTAGCCGGGATGGCTTGCCATTAGTCATAACTCCAGAGAGGTTGCTATGGAATTACCAAAAATCGCGCAAGCATCTCCCATCACTGCCACGGTTGAGGCAGGCAAGACCTATCACTGGTGCGCCTGCGGACTGAGCAACACGCAGCCATTCTGTGACGGGTCGCACAAGGGCACGGGATACGCCCCGGTTCACTGGCAGGCGCCGGCATCCGAAATTAAATATTTCTGCGCCTGCAAAAGAACCGGAAACCGGCCGCTATGCGACGGCAGTCATAAAAAACTGGCGTGATTTTCTGGAATTGAACGTTTCGCTGATCCTTAAATTTCAATAACATTTTTCTAATCGATGCATTATTTGTACTGTGCTCCCATCGAAGGTAAGATTGAGTTACGATAATCGTGAAAAATCCTTATAACAGACAAGGTTTATGGAGTCAGTAAGTTCACTGGTATTTACAACGGATGAATGCGTAGATTTTCTCAGTACGGAATCTCACTGGATAGATAACGAATCTTTAATCTTTTGCAAATTAGCGAACTAGAGGTGGAGCTATGAGTAGAAAGGTGAATGGCAAGATTATCCGCGTCAATATGACAAACCTGACGCTCACAACCGAAGATTTTCCGGCTGACTGGAAATTTCTCGGCGGACGAGCACTATCCGCCAGAATCCTGCTGAATGAATGCGACCCTGCCTGCGATCCCCTGGGCCCGGATAATATTCTGGTGCTGGCGCCTGGCGTGCTATCCGGTTCCTCCGCCCCCACCTCCGGGCGGCTGTCAGTCGGTTGCAAGAGTCCATTGACCGGCGGCATCAAGGAAGCCAACTCCGGGGGCGACCCGGGGCAGGATATAGTCAAGCTGGGTTACCGGGCCATCGTGGTAACGGGCCAACCAGCCGACAGGCAAAGGCGCTGGGGATTGGAAGTAACACAGTCCGGTTTAAAGCTGGTGCCTGCCGATGATTACAAAGGAATGTGGAATTATGCCAGTTGCAAAAAATTATTTACTAATTACCCCAAGACGGCATCAGCCATTTCCATCGGTCCTGCGGGCGAGATGATGCTCAAATCCGCATCGGTAGCCTGTACCGACCGGGACAAGGAACGGCGGCCCGCCCGTCATGCTGCCCGCGGTGGTGTGGGTGCGGTGATGGGATCAAAATGCCTGAAATGGGTATTG
>JACVQI010000288.1 GCA_015661095.1 Gammaproteobacteria bacterium | reverse complement strand
CCGATCTGGTTCAGCGCGTCGCGCGGATCACCGCCGATGAAATGGCGGCGGTCGGTGTGCACTGGAACTTCGCGCCGGTGGTCGCTGTGGTGCAAGATACACGCTGGGGCCGCACCTATGAAGGGTTTGCCGAGGACCCGGAATTGGTCAGTGAACTGGCCGCGGCGGCGGTGCGTGGTTTGCAGGGGGATGATCTGTCTGCGCACGAGTCAATCCTGGCCTGTGCCAAACACTTTCTTGGCGATGGTGGTACGGTCTTTGGTTCTCGCAGTTTTCGCGGGAAGCCAGGACTGGACCAGGGCGACACCCGCGTCGATCTGGCGACGTTAAAACATATCCACCTGCCAAGCTTTATTTCCAGCATCGGTGCTGGCGTCGGTTCCATCATGGTGTCTTACAATAGCTGGAACGGCGCCAGGGTCACCGGTATCCGAGAATTGCTGACGGATTTGCTGAAACAGGAACTCGGTTTTGAAGGTTTTCTGATCTCCGACTACAGCGCCATCTCCCAGGTCGATCCGGATTTCAAGATTGCGATCATGAAATCCATTAACGCCGGCATCGACATGGCGATGGAACCGAACCGCTACCGCTTGTTCATCTCCAACCTGATCGAACTGGTCGAGGCCGGCCAGGTGCCGATGACCCGGATCGATGACGCGGTCATACGTATTCTAAGAGTCAAGCTGGCAATGGGATTGCTGGATCCGCAGCGGCGGCAACTGGCCGATCGGCAATTACATAACAGCTTTGGCTCGACCGCCCATCGCGAGGTGGCACGGCAAGCGGTGCGGGAATCACTGGTGTTGCTGAAGAACAGTAACAACATTCTACCGCTGGTAAAAAACGTCAAGCACATTTATGTTGCCGGTCGCGGCGGTGATGATATCGGTATGCAATGTGGTGGCTGGACCGTCGAGTGGCAGGGACAGCGAGGTAATGTGACGACTGGCGGCACGACCCTGTTGACGGCGATCCGCCAGACAGTATCGAGCAATACAACAGTCACCTATACACCGGATGTAACAGGTGCCGAGGGAGCCGAACTGGGTATTGCCGTGATCGGCGAGGACCCTTATGCCGAAGGTGTTGGTGATCGCGCCGATCTGGGGATTTCCACCGAGGATATCCAGGTGGTTGAAAGACTGAAGGCTGCGGGTATGCCGGTGGTGGTCATACTCCTGTCCGGGCGGCCGTTAATTCTGGGCGAGTTGCTCGATAAGGCCGATGCCATCATTGCCGCCTGGTTGCCCGGCACTGAAGGCCAGGGTGTGGCCGACGTGTTATTCGGCGATTACTCGCCGACCGGCAGACTCAGTTTCACGTGGCCCAGGTACATGTCGCAAATTCCTATCAACATCGGTGACGCGGATTATGATCCGTTGTTTCCTTATGGCTTTGGCTTAACCTATGAGTAAGCCTCGATCGGTGCGGTTCATTTAATTCACCACACCCTGCGCGGGCTAACGAGGATCTGTACCCGCGTGGGCACAAACATCGTGCCCACCCTACTAATTATTATTTGATGTTAAGGGCTGATCGCTGTTGAACATGTCGCGGATCATGCGCCATGAACCGTCTGGTTGCCGCCGGTAGATGCGCAGGAAATTGCCCTGCAAAGTCCGGCTGGCGCCACTCGCTTTGGGCGTGGCGATCACCTTGAAGGTGCCGCGCTGCCAGGCCCAATCCCCACTGATTTCGGTCTCAACCGGCGCCCACGTCTCATCGAAGTTGAATAATTCGAAAGCCCGGCCATTGGCGGTATCGTTGGCCTCCTTACCAATCAGGAGTGGCCTGTTCGGCGCCAGCATGATGTGTTCCTCGGTGGTAAGGACACTGAGCGCGGCGATGTCGCCATCGTTAATAGCTTGCAGGTAACGCTGGTTGAATTCGGTAATGGCCGCCAGATCGACCGCAGTTGAGTCCGGTCCGGTTCGCGTGGCGGCGCAGCCCGTCAGGCAGGCACCCAGCCCCATTGCTACGAACAACAAATATATTTTCATCATTTTCAGTCCGGTTGTGTAGCTACCAGCTACCATGGAACGGTCGTTCCATCGTACTGCAGGAAGTTCCCGCTGTCCTTGATGGTGACTTTCGCGATGGTCTTGATCATGTTTTCCACGGTAAACGGCATCTTGATCATGCCTTCGTATTTCGCCAGGTAGGCCTGGCGCTCGGTGAGCACTGCCCCCGGATGCAACAGGAGAACGATAATGCCGTCTTTTTTCTCCTCGGCGGCTACCAGTTGCATGGCCCGGTTCAACGCCGCCTTGCTGGACCGGTAGAAGATAGCGCCCGATCCAGGCAGCTGTTCGGTCAGTGAGCCATTGGTCGAACTGATCGTGACTAGCTTTTTCTGCTGGCCGGCCTTGATGTTTTCAAGAAATGCCTCAGCCACGAGCAGGGGTCCTTTGACGTTGACCGCCATGATGGTATCAAACAGCGGGTAGTTGAGCTTGCCGAAGCTCTGGTTACTCCAGTCGCCGGGGCAATCATCATCCTTGCACGCG
>JACVQI010000287.1 GCA_015661095.1 Gammaproteobacteria bacterium | reverse complement strand
GGGAGGCCATCAAGGTATTGAAGCTGGTCGAACAGCGCAACGACATTCGCTTTGAGTTGACGGAAGCACCGTTTGGCGCCGCCGCCTATTTCGAATACGGCCACCCGTTTCCGGAAGAGACGAAAAAAATTTGCGATGCATCGGACGCTATTCTGAAAGGCCCGGTCGGACTGAATTACGCGGAATCCGAAAAAATCCCGGTGGAGCTGCGGCCGGAACGGGGCGCCATACTGCCCTTGCGCAAACGATTGAATACCTACGCCAATCTACGGCCGGTGTACCTGCCGCAAGAACTGGCACATTTCTCACCCTTGCGGCCCGAGATCATCGGCAAAGGCATTGATATCGTCATGGTGCGGGAACTGGTCGGGGGGTTGTATTTCGGCGAGAAGGAGGCCGGCGTCAACGCTCGCGGTTTGCGTTATGTCAAGGAGACGCTTGAGTATGACGAAGAGCAGATCGCCCGCGTCGCGCACGTCGCCTTCCGGCAGGCCATGCAGCGCAAACGCATCCTGCACAACATCCACAAGAACAATGTGCTGAAATCCAGCGTGCTCTGGAACGAGATTATTGAAGAAGTCGCCAGGGACTACCCGGAGGTCGAGGTGCGCCACCAACTGGTCGATGCGGCGGCGACCTTGCTGTGTTTGGATCCGTGCCAGTTTGACGTCATGGTTATGGAGAATATGTTCGGCGATATTCTCAGCGACCAGGGCGGCGGTCTGCTGGGTTCACTGGGTTTGATGCCATCGGCATGTCTGGGGGATAATCAGGCCTATTACGAACCGTCACATGGTTCGGCGCCGGACATCCGCGGCAGAAATATCGCCAATCCCTATTCGATGATCGGCTCTGTGGCTATGATGCTCGAGTTGAGCTTCGGCATGCTGGACGAGTCGAAGAAAGTCTGGGCCGCCATGCAGAGTGTTTTTGCCCAGGGTTATTCCACGCCGGACCTGTCGCGACCGGGCAGCAAGCTGAAGCTGATCAATACGGATGAGTTTGGCAATCGGGTAGTACAGCAGTTGAGCAAGGTAAACTAGAGTCGCCGTGCAGATGAACCTCTGGGGGTATGTAAGATCACGTAGGGTGGGCACGAAGTTTGTGCCCACGCGGATATTGTCCATAACTTTGTCTATTCGTGAGGTACATAGCGGCGCACATGAACGGTGCACGGTACACGTGTCTGAGTGCGCGAAACGGACGATCCGATGATCTTGTTAGAGCACACTTCACCGCACATCGAACATACGTCGTAGGGCCGGTGAAATTTCGGATTCCTGTACATCAAATCCATGGATCATCCGAAAATCCTTGATTCTATTTCATTCTGTCCAGGTTACATGTATTTATGCCCATGGGCACAAACAGCGTGCCCATCCTACTCAACCTATATTACTCGAACGATGCGATTCGTTCCTCATCGCATCCTACTAATTCTTCATTCCAGCTTCAATATGTAATCCCATTCCCGCTGCGAGACCGGCATGACCGAGAGCCGGCTGCCGCGTTGCAGCAGTTTCATTCTCTGCAATGGCTTGTGATCCTTTAGTTCTCCGAGCGGGATGATACATTTCATTTTGCGTTTGAATTTCACGTCCACCAGATACCAGGTCGGGGCATCGCGACGGCTTTTGAGATCGTAGTACTTGCCCTTGGGATCGAAGGCGGTCGGGTCCGGATAGGCACTGGAGGTGATGGTCATGATACCGGCGATACCCGGTTCCGCGCAGCTCGAATGATAGAAGAATGCCAGGTCACCCTTCTGCATCTCATCACGGATCAGGTTACGGGCCTGGTAATTGCGCACGCCGTTCCAGGGTTCAGTCTGATTTGGACACTGCCTGAGGTCATCGATACTGAATTCCTCCGGTTCGGATTTCATTAGCCAATAACTCATATCGAAGTTATGAATAGCAAGCTATTTAACGGAGTGTAATTTATTGTCAACCTTATCGAGTAACTGTTTCAATGCAATATGATGTTGCAGATCCAGGTCGCGTTCTTCTGGGCTAGGCCAATCGGGCCGTATGCTTTTCATATGTAACCATAAGATCTGTGCTGCCTTAATTGTGCTCGAAGCGCCGTGGCGCCGGTATTCTCCCGCCCAATAACAACGATTTAAATCATCCATTACTGCCCAATTACGATTAACGTATGCTTTGATGTCCGCATTATTCATGACAGTATTATTTTATCATTTTCCGTTAGCATTATTTAGTCCGCTGCAAAAGCCAGCAGCACATTGCCGGGTAACCCAAACATGCCGCCATTGCCGGAGGTGATGTACAGCATACGGCCGGCGACTATCGGACCGGGCCCGTCGATGGAGCCGCCACGCGCCTGCACACCGTTGATGGTGTCGAATTCGTGGTTGGTGTCGTAGATCCAGATGATCTTGCCGGTGTCCGCGGGCTGCAACCCTGTCCGGTAATACATAATGGTTTTTCCGGTGGGGTATACCAGAGTCGCTTGCCGGTCTGCAGATCCACGGCATGCAGACCGCCCGGTGTCGGCGAGACAATATCGGCCACAGCGAAGTAGGCTGCTTGTTTATCCACTGCGGCGCCCCAGACTCCGCCGATGGGGCTGCCCATACCCCAGCGGTACTCCCACAGGAGTTGCCCGTTCTGATCCGGATCGAGGGCGTAACCGACGCCGGATTTCTGGGTAATGATGAGCATGTTCCGGCCATCTGGCAGCCTGGTCAGAACCGGTGAGGCGGAAAAATCGAAATCCGGGCCGACCTTCTCGGGACAATTGGGATTCTCTCCGGCCTTGGGATTGCCGCCCGATGATTGCAGATCACAGCCCATGATCCAGACGTCGCCGGGCAAGATCTGATTAACCCACTGGAATGCGCCGGTCGCCAATGACAAGGCGACGATGGCATCACTGGTCGGCGGCTGCGGATCGGCAAAGGCATTGCCGGTGGCGGCATACAGCAGGTCGCGTTGCGGATCGATGGTCGGGGCGCTCCAGATCGCGACGCCAGCCGGCCCATATAGTTGTGCGCCGGTGGAACTCTTACCGCGTGGTTTCGGTTCATCGACCATATAGGTCTTCCAGATCACCGTGCCGGTTCTGGCATCGACGGCGGAGATACTGCCGCGGAAGGTACAGCATCCGTATTTCGGATCCGCTGCCGTCGATTCCTCGGAGACGCCGGACAAGGGCACATACAAGCGGCCTTCGTAGAGGGTTGGGGCACCGGTGGCGCGGGCAGACGGATGTGTATCCAGTTTGCGCGACCAGATCAACCGGCCGGTCCCGGCATCGACGGCATAAGCGGTTGCGCGGGCATCGGCGAAATAGACTGCGTAGCCGGATTTATTCGCGGTCGTGATCGGTCCTGCCGAGATCGCTGTGCGTACA
>JACVQI010000286.1 GCA_015661095.1 Gammaproteobacteria bacterium | reverse complement strand
ACCGAGAGCGACCATGACGTACATCCCGCTGTAGATCAGGATCAGAATGGCCAGCACAGATAGCAGTCCGATTACTATGGGGCTCATAATGAACGCCATACGGTGTTGCTGCTGTTCTTGCCGCCAAATTGGGCGCACAGCTTTTCTCCCTCTCCCTCCGGGACAAATTCACCGGGACGACTCCAAGGACGGAGTCGGTAGAGCGACGCAGGAAGCCAAAGCCGAGCGAATTTGGTCGAAAGCAGTTCGCCCAGAGGGGGACGGACACGGAAGTCCAACCACAAAGGGTTGGGGTGAGGGCAAACCGGATTAAAAACAACCCTCATCCTGTCCTTCTCCCGGAGGGAGAAGGGGCTAATCCTATACAAGTACATCCTATTTACCATTTGCTTTAGTAATCGCCGCCAGATGCCGCCAGGTTAATTGCAGAAACACCACGATCGCCGTACCGCAGCCGATCACCAGGATCAGCCGGATCGGCCAGACCGGCATGGTGAACAGGCCAACATTGCCGGCGTAATAGCCACCACGATAGGCCTCCAGCAAACGCGGCACGGAACCGTACAGTATGGCCGTGAAAAACAACGCCCCGGCCAGATCGAACAGCGCCGCCAGCGCATGGCCGGCGGCCGGCGCGCGCGACATCAGCCGTGCATGGAGACTGTCCGACCGGATCAAGCGGCCGCCGCGGACCGCGTCACTGATCTGCAGGAACACGATACAGACGATGGACAGTTCTACCAGTTCGGTCACGCCGCTGATCGGCGCATTCAGCAGTAACCGTGACAGTACATCGACATTGATTAACACCATGATAGCGAAGATCAGGCATGTGCCGGCACCGCTCAACCCGGAGACCCAGGCCGAAAAGCTACGAATAATGAGATGCTTATGCATTAGTTAATTTGACCGACATGTGGTGCGCACTTTTTCCTCCCTCTCCCAATGGGCTGACTCTTCTACACAAATAGGGAACTTATTCAATAACTGACGATCGCAGAAATAGGTAAATAAAACAAGAGGTGAACGATGACAACATCGGCGATCGGTCGCAGCGAAGACTGGGCACATGAGACCTTTGGGCGAGCGGATTTGGGCGACAGCCGGCGGACCCGGCGCTTGGTCAAGCTGGCCGGTGACCTAGCCAGGCATATCGGTAAGACGGTGGTACAATCCTGCGGCGGTCAAGAAGCCGCCGTGGAAGGGGCGTATCGTCTGGTGAGGAATAACCGTATCTCAGCGGCAGCGATTGCGGACAGTGGCTACGCGGCCACGGCCGAACGCGTGCAGCGATGTGGTTTATTGCTGGCGTTGGAAGACAGCACGACGTTGAGCTATGGTCATCAGGTGGTTGCGGAATTAGGCGATCTGGGCGGACCGAAGGGAAGTAACCAGAGGGGTTACCTGGTCCACAGCGTGCTGTTGCTGGATGGGCAAAGCGAGCGGATTGAAGGATTGATCGATCAGGTACGCTGGCGCCGGGAGAGCCGGAAACGTGGGCAGCGGCATCAACGCCGAAGCCGTGCGTACGAAGAGAAGGAAAGTTATAAGTGGGAACAGGCATCCGTACGCGTTGCCACGCGGTTGGGTGGGAAAATGCGGGAGGTGATTTCGGTCTGCGACCGGGAAGCGGACGTGTATGAATACTTACGCTATAAGGTCACCCGGCAACAACGCTATATTGTCCGGAATAGCTGGAACCGGCGCACTGCCGGCGAGGCTGGCGATGTGAGAGCAACGGCCCGGCAGCTCCCCGGTTTGGGACAATACCAAGTCCTGTTGGCGCAGAAGGGCGGCCGTCGTGCCCGCCGCGCCGAGGTCACATTAAAGGCGGGCGTGGTGACCTTAAGATGTCCACGCCGGGCGCCGGGCCGGTTTGAAGATTTGACCATGAACCTGGTGCTGGTAGAGGAAGCAGGCCGTGAAGGGAAAGAGAAACTGGAGTGGTTATTGCTGACCAGTGAGCCGGTCGATACGTTTCAGCAGGCCCGGCAAGTGGTGCGTTATTATGAGTTGCGCTGGCGGGTGGAAGAGTTTCATAAGGCCTGGAAGAGCGGCGCGGGCGTGGAGCGGCAACGGATGCAAGCAGCGGCGAATCTGGAGCGGATGGCGGTGATCCTGGCATTTGTTGCGATCCGCTTATTACAACTACGGGAAAGCGTAGCCCATGAGGAGGCGCCATGTACTCAGGTATTAAGCGAGCATGAATGGCAAGCGCTTTGGTTAGCCCGGGAAACAACACCGTTACCGTCGACAGCGCCGACGTTACATTGGGCGTATGAAAACATTGCGCGATTAGGCGGTTGGAATGATAGCAAACGGACGGGACGCCCGGGGTGGCAGACAATCTGGAATGGCTGGTTTATCTTACAAGAACGGGCGCAAGGGTTCACCGCCGCCATGAACTTAATGAAACGTAATGAAAAGATGTGATCAAGAGACAGCCCGGAGGGCGAGGGAGAAAGTAAATATGAAAGTTGTTTGCGGGACAGCACACTAGAGCCCGTCTCAAAAATACCGTCA
>JACVQI010000092.1 GCA_015661095.1 Gammaproteobacteria bacterium | reverse complement strand
GGGAACCGGCATGGTCGTCGGCGGTTTGTTATTATTCCAATATGACAGACAACTCAGCCAGACCGTGATTAAGCTGTGCAAGCGGGCACGGCAAAACAAATTAGCAACCATGTACAAGGGCGAGTGAATCTTACAACTTGATGTCAACCTATCGATTAATGGCCTGTCTGGATCGAGATGACGTGTCCGTCACACGCATGATGAACAACCGGGATTATTAAAGATAAATTGAGAGGCAACGATGACTGCAAAAGTAGTAGCAACCTATATCGCACGACATAACAGTGCTCCCATGGAGTATCTGCATGAAGCGAAATTAATAGCGGGTCAAGGTATAGTAGGCGACAGATATTTTTCCGGCACCGGTACCTTTTCCAAAAAACTGAATGGGCTTCCCGACCGGGAAATAACACTGATTGAAGCCGAAGAAATCGATAATTTTAATGCGCAGCACGGATTCTCATTCAATTATGGTGACTTGCGAAGAAATATCATTACACGTGGCGTCCGCTTGAATGATCTGGTTCACAGTGAATTCCTGATAGGATCGGTTATATTAAGGGGCATCCGTCTCTGTGAACCCTGCGCCCATCTGGCCGGGTTGGTGACACCGCAGGTACTGAAAGGTCTGGTACACCGCGCAGGTTTGCGGGCAAGTATAATGACCAGCGGCACGATTAAAACAGGCGATCTGATAACCGGATCGACAATAAACGATTAATAATACTGACGTCAGCAAGACACATGAATATCTATCACATCTGGGCCCGCCTGAAACCAGGGGTCAATGACTTGAGCTTTGTTGAGTCTGTTCACCAGTTTCTCCAACCCCTGGCTGCTGCGAGGAAACTGGAGAGTTACCGCATCACCCGGAGAAAGCTGGGCCTGGGTCCGCCGGATCTGCTGGATTTTCATATCATGGTTGAATTCAGGGATCTTGCCCAGTTTGACCTGACCTTTGGTGAAGTCGCGGCGAGAAAAGATCCACTGGAAAGTTTTCATTTCGCGGTCAATTCCAAAGTAGCCGAGGTCAAGTTCGCCCTGTATAGGGATTTTCCGGATGAAGGCCGGCACACGGGTGAGGAAAAATTCTGAGGACATGATAGACCTGCGTAGCGACACCGTCACCAGGCCCACCGCGGCCATGCGCAAAGCAATGGCCGCCGCCGAGGTCGGCGATGACGTCTACGGCGAGGATCCCACTGTCAACCGGCTGGAGCAGCTCGCCGCGAGTATGCTGGGGACCGAGGCTGCCATCTTCGCACCCAGCGGCACGCAGACTAACCTGCTGGCGCTGTTGTCACATTGTGCCCGTGGGGATGAATATATAGTCGGCCAAAGCGCCCACACCTACCGCTTTGAAGGCGGGGGTGCCGCTGTACTCGGATCCATCCAACCACAACCGCTGGACTTCGAACGAGACGGCACACTACATCTCGACAAGGTCAAGGCGGCGATCAAACCGGATGATGTGCACTTTGCCAGGACCCGGCTGTTATGCCTGGAAAATACCCAGGGTGGTCTCGCCTTGCCTATCGATTACCTGGGCAAGGCCCGTGCTTTTACACAAACCCATCATCTGAAACTGCATCTTGATGGCGCCCGCATCTTCAATGCAGCCGTCAAGTTGCAGGTACCCGTCACCAGCATCTCGCGACATTTTGATTCGATTTCGGTTTGTCTGTCGAAAGGGTTGGGCGCCCCGGTTGGATCATTATTATGTGCCTCCAAGGTAGTGATACAGTCAGCAAGGCGCTGGCGCAAGGTCCTCGGTGGCGGCATGCGCCAGGCCGGGATCCTGGCCGCGGCCGGGATCTACGCCCTGGAAAATAATATTAAACGGCTGGCGGAAGATCATGACAACGCGGCCTTGCTGGCCCGTGAACTCGAAACGATCGATGAACTGAACATCGACTATGCGGCCGCGCAGACTAACATGGTATTCATGGAATCGGCGGAGGGGGTATCGGAACGGCTCAGAAGTTATTTGAAGGAAAATGGCTTCATCATTAACAACGGTCCGCGGGTACGCCTGGTCACCCATCTGGATGTAAGCCGGGATGACATTCTGCGAACCGCGGCAGCAATCAAAAACTTTTTCAAATAATCCTGATTAGCCTTTTTTTTTCCGCGCGGCGCGCAGCGCTGCCGCATAAGCCTTATCGGCCCATTCGATCATCGCTTCTGCTTCTTCCAGACATTCCGCCGGCGCCCGGTAATAAGACAGGCTGGTCTGTTTGTTCTGTCGCTGGTAGGTAAACGGTTCCAGTCCGCGCGCTGTGAAATCGGCAAGATTGCCAATATCCACTTTCAGATACAACGCCTCGTCGGCAACAATGCCGAACATCAAACCGTCACGAAAGAGGCCATGGCCACCGAACATTCTTCTGGCGCTGGCCGTGCAATGCCCCTCAAGTAATTCCAGGATATGGGCAATAAACTCAGCCGTCATTCTCACAATCCAAAGATGCGGCTGATTAAAGCCAGGAACCCAAAAAAAAGCGGATCCAAAATCTTCATGAGTAAACCGGATGCCAATAATATCAGGAGAATAATCAGACCGACCCGTTCCAATCGATTATACCGGTAGGCCCATAGCGGCGGTAAGAACGCAGTTAACACCCGGCTGCCATCCAGGGGTGGCACCGGCAGCAAGTTCAGGATCATTAGAAATGAATTGACCTGAACACCGATCTTGGCCATTTCCAGCAACGCCGTGACCGGGCCGGACGAAGACTCTGCGGTCACCAGGATCAGTTTGATCAACCCTGCCCAGAGCAAGACCATACACAGATTCGAGGTAGGTCCTGCAATAGCTACCCAGGCCATGTCTCGTTTTGGCTGGCGCAGGTTGTGCCAATCCACCGGCACCGGTTTGGCCCAACCGAAGATAAAACCGCCAAATGTACTCAGCACAATGGGCACCAGTATGGTGCCGATGGGATCGATGTGCTTGATGGGATTTAAGGTCAGCCGCCCCAGCAATTTTGCGGTTTGATCTCCGAGTTTGCTGGCGACCCAACCGTGGGCGACCTCATGCACTGTTATGGCAAACAGTATCGGGATCGCATAAATGATTATATTCTGGAGCAATGAAAAGTCGGGCATTATCCAGACTGACCAGATTTAAACACTGTGACGTAATTAGTCGTTCTGGTCGTCAATGAACCAGGAAGGTAAATGTTGGTCCGGCGCCGAACCGAGTGAGGAAAAGTCAAAAGCCTTGATATCCGCCAGATGCGAAGGCACCAGATCCTGGATGGCGGCAAAGATAGTCTCAATCCGGCCGGTGAACTTCCGATCCCATTCCCGCAACATCTGCTTGATGTTCTGCCGCTGCATGTTTTCCTGGGATCCGCACAAGGTACAGGGAATTATCGGATACTTCCTCGCCTGGGCATAAGCCTTGATATCCTCTTCCTTGCAATAAGCCAGGGGCCGGATCACGACATGGGCGCCATCGTCGCTCAATAATTTGGGCGGCATCGCCTTCAATTTACCGCCGTAGAACATGTTTAGAAACAGCGTTTCAATAATGTCGTCCCGGTGATGACCGAGCGCGATTTTGGTGTAGCCCTTTTGCTTCGCAAAACTGTAGACAGCCCCCCGCCTCAGGCGTGAGCACAAACCGCACATGGTTTTATCTTCCGGGACGATGCTTTTCACGACACTATAGGTATCCTGCTCCACGATGTGATACGGAATACCCAGGCCGGTGAGATATTCCGGCAGCACGGTTTCGGGGAAACCGGGTTGTTTCTGATCCAGATTGAAGGCAATCAGTTCAAAATCCACTGGCGCATTGCGATGCATGTTTAACAGGATGTCCAGCATGGTGTAGGAGTCGGCGCCGCCGGACAGGCAAACCATGACCCGGTCACCGTCGGCAATCATATTGAAATCCTGAATGGCACGGCCGACATTACGCCGTAAGCGTTTTTGCAGCTTATTGAAGTTATAATTTTCTTTTCTGTTGCTGGCTTCCACGATATCTAACGAGCTGTGATCTGAAATCACATCTTACCATTGGCCGGGTTTGGAAAATACTGGGTGAGGTACGTCGTGCCTGATATCAGGACCGTTCTCAGGATTTGACAATCAGAATCAGCAGGATCACAAACAGAATCACTGCACCAATAGGTAACAAGGCGCTCTGCCAGTCGGGTTTCTCAACCTGTTTGCTTCTTTCCAGGGCAACCTTTACCCCGGGCCAGAAGAGAAACAGCAGAATAAACGCCCCGATACCGAGTAATACCTGCTCCCAAGTCGCCATGACTGTTACCTTAATCGATTATTGAAGTTATTTCAAAATAGTAAGTGTCACTCGAAACTATGGATGGCGGGAGTGTAGATTATACAGGACCCTTATAGGGAAATAAGGGGTAAACAATGTCAGGAACATATTTTCCAGCATATTTTCAACCAGTACATACTCATTATCGTCCTTTGCGGTCGCTACGGACTCCTGTCCTCTGGCGACATAAGTACATCCAAGTACAAAATCCCTGCGTCCGCGGCATACCGTACATCCTGTACATCGCCGCTCTTGCGCATCCCTGCGCCCGCGGCATACCGTACATCCTGTACATAAAAAAACCCCGCACCGGGCGGGGTTCTTGAATCATGAGGTTTCAGTATCAGGTTTTAATTAGTACTTCAATGGCGTGATATCCCTTGGGTCCTTGTTCAGCTTCAAAGGTAACGGCCTGACCTTCATTCAAAGTCCGATAGCCTTCACTTTTAATGGCTGAATAATGAACAAAAATATCATCACCGCCTCCTTCAGGTTCAATAAATCCAAAACCTTTCGCATTATTGAACCACTTAACTACACCGCTACTACTCATTACTACCCTCCCCTTACTCTAAGCTATGGATATGAAATTTGCATGCAGGAAAGAAACTGCTGAGGTTATAAAAAGAAATACTCTTGATATTCCCTGCATCTCTGAACTGCATTACGTAATTAGGATAGTCCAAAAGTTTACGGATTGCCAAGTGTCTCGAGATGCTTTGAAGGTAAAAATCAGCGCGAAGTAACTGTGAATGGCCTAAAAATAACGAAGCAATAGTATTTCAGATTGATCAGATTAGATCTTTCAGAGAAGTTTATTATGATCTTAAAAATTATTCCCGGTAATCTAATTATCCGACTCTAATCTCTCGACAATGATTGAATCACGATAAAATGGCCGGTGATAGGGGGTATACAATTTGACTGCCGCCTTTTCTCCGCCAAATCCATCCGGATAGATAATGACATCTTCCAAAGGCATGATCCGGTCGTTAAAGACCATTTTACCATCTGCGTGGATTTGCAGAATCTCTGGCACCTTTGACTCGGATCTGAGCTCGGCAGTCTTATTACAACCAGCCAGGGACAGGCAGGCAAGAACGATTAAGAAGCTGATTTTCATCATAATATTCATAAACTATTTTATTAACTCTCAGTTGTAACTATAGGTAAATTAACAAATTATTAATGTGATGTCTATCACAAACCTGCGCTGATTATTGTCTAGTGGCGCACAACTTGAACATTTTAATGATGGGAGACCCGGTTTAATTAACCATGACGGGCAATTTTCTGGACGATGTACTCGACGAAATTTGTGGTCAACACGGCTGTCAGGTGCAAATCGAATTTTTCAATCTATACCATGATAACCGATTGATTTCGATCATATTTAAGAGGCATGCTGCATTGGAATACAATAGTTCCGCCACTATAATCTGATTAACGATTCTAAATAACAGCCCCAGGGGAGGATACCTAATATGTTTGAAGCCGCCGAACTGGGCCAAAAAATCTCAAAGAAGGAATTTGATGAGGCCGAGCCAGTACTCCACACCAAGCTGCTAGAAGTTCAACGCCAGCTCCGCAAAACCAATATCCCTGTAATTGTCATTGTCTCCGGCGTGGAAGGGGCCGGCAAGGGCGCAGTAGTCAACCGCCTCAATGAATGGCTGGATGCCCGGGGTATCAGTACTATTGCATTCTGGGATCAATCCGATGAAGAGACGGAACGGCCGCCTTACTGGCGATTCTGGCGGCAGCTGCCGCCGCGTGGCACCATCGGCATATTGTTCGGGTCATGGTACACCAAACCGGTTATCGATTACGTCTATGGCAGGATAGACCAGCCTGAATATGAGCGACGGCTGAGAAGAATTTCCGAATTCGAGGAATTACTGACAATCGATGGAGCGCTCATCGTCAAATTCTGGTTTCATCTCTCCAAAAAAGATCAGGCGAAACAGTTAAAGCAGGAAGCCAAACTGCTGAAAAAGGACATCAAGGGCTCACTCATGAAGAAGTTCGCGAAACGCTATAAGGAGTTCATCAAATCGTCAGAACTGGCAATCAGAATGACGGATCAGGGAATTGCGCCATGGCATCTGGTTGAAGCGGTCGATAAACGTTATCGCGATATCACAGTGGGCCGCGTGCTTTTGAATGCAATCGAAAAAAGGCTCGAACAGAAAGCGCTTCAGCCCGTCTCCATCAGGACTGTAGATGTCACCAAGGAAAAAACCGGTGCCGAAGCAAGAACTCTCCTCGACCATGTCGATTTGAAAAAAACATTGTCCAAAGAGGAGTACCAGCAGAAACTCGAAAAATACCAGCGCAAACTCTATAAACTCGCCTGGCAGGCAAGGGAGCAGAAACGATCCAGCATTGTCATGTTCGAAGGCTGGGACGCAGCCGGCAAAGGTGGAGCCATACGGCGGATAACCGCCGCCATGGACGCCCGCCTATTTAAAGTAATATCCATCGCCTCACCGACTGACGAGGAAAAGGCGCAGCATTATCTGTGGAGGTTCTGGCGGCATGTGCCGCGCGCGGGTTATGTAACGATCTATGACAGGTCCTGGTACGGCCGTGTCCTGGTGGAGCGGGTCGAAAAATTCGCGCAGGAAGATGAGTGGAAACGCGCCTATCATGAAATTAACGATTTTGAAGAACAACTCTGCGAGCATGGCATTATTATTGCAAAATTCTGGATCCACCTGAGTGAGGATGAACAATTACGGCGTTTCAAGGAAAGGGAGTTGATCGCATGGAAGAAACACAAGATTACTGACGAAGACTGGCGCAACCGCGAAAGATGGAATGATTACAAAACTGCGGTCAATGACATGGTGACGCGCACCAGCACCGAATACGCACCCTGGACGCTGGTCTCCGGCAATGACAAACTGGTCGCCCGGGTCGAAATTTTAAAGACATTTTGCCAGCATCTGGAACAGGCGTTAGACTGATTCCTCTGGCCGCAGAGGATGAAACATGATACGCAGAGATTTCCTGATAAAGACGGGGGCCGTAACTGGTATTCTATTACTCAGGAATACCGGTGCTGACGCCCACACCATTGACAAAGACCTGAAATTCACCGCTCTGGAAAAACCGGAATCCGAGTGGCGGAAACTCCTGAGTCAGGATCAATATCACATTCTGTTTGACGAAGGCACTGAACCGGCCGGATCCAGTCCGCTGGATCACGAAAAACGGGTCGGCACTTTTATCTGCGCCGCCTGTTACCTGCCGCTGTTTGAATCAACCACCAAATATAACAGCGGTACCGGCTGGCCCAGCTTTTATCAGTCCATTCCGGACCGGGTCGTCAAAAAACGCGACTTAATACTGATCATTCCGCG
>JACVQI010000091.1 GCA_015661095.1 Gammaproteobacteria bacterium | reverse complement strand
AAACCTACTGGGGCAGCGCCATTGCCGCCGCCGTCATGGGGCCGCTGGGCAAGCAGGGTCTGGAGCCCTATGCCACCTGGCAGAAAGTACCGCAGGACTCGTTTATCAAACAATTCCCCAACGCGCAGAACATCCGGACGGTCGTGGCGGGCGGCAACACGGCCAGCGTCTGGTTCGTGACCGACTTCCGGGCGGGGCGGGGCGTAAAGATCGATGACTGGCGGTAATTGATCGCTTGTATCAGCCGCGCTGTAAAATAAAACGGGCCGGAGAGATTTCACAATCACTCCGGCCCATTACTTGAATAGCATACCCGGCGTTACCAACCACTTTTTTATACGTAGGATGCCCGGGGTAAACTCGGGTTTCGGTGTCTTGTTTACATCACGCAGTAAAGGTCCCCATCACTACCAGAAATCACATCTATATTTGGTCTTCCTATAAGATAGCCATGCATGTAATCAACATCAAATTCATTGGCCATCATCAGCATCTGGGCATCAGATATATAAACAGCTATTATCTCGGAACCTTCATTTTTTATATCATTAACCAGTTTTCTAAGGGGGCCTCTCGGAAGTCCATGAGTCAGTAGATGAATGTTTAATTTTACATAGTCGAAAATATGTCGATCCTGTAATTTATAATATGTATTGATTTCAAATATGCCTGACAGGATAAATTTTAATTTAAATTCCGTGCCAACCGTGTTAACCAGGAGCTTAAAATCATCCGGACTCCTTATAATCTGATCGGCATCAGCTTCAATTAACAGACAATCGTTGGGTAAATCAGCTTCTGTTAAAAGTGTTCTAAGCCAGCTAATAAATGATGGATCCGTAAATGAACTCAGTGTGATTTTAACAGCCTGTTTAATATTGTTTTTATCATTGCTATTGGAAAATTCTTTTAACAGACTGGCTGTGCTTCTCAGTGTCCACCTGTCCACAATACGTTTTGCATATGGATTGTCCAGTAATTTAATCAATATGTTATGAGAAATAGTATTACCTTTTGTGTCGATGAACTCTATTCTTACATCGTAAATGTTCTTGATATTTTTATTTACGTCCGATTGAACGTATATCCATGGTTGATAGTTGGCTAAAACTCTACCGTCTTTAATAGCATCCTCAAAATTAAATGTTTGTAGTACCTCGGAAAAACTTTGTGATCCAACAAGAGAATCAGGGTCCTTTATATTAATATCACCATAATTACAAAACTTTTTCTTCGAATCGGTTTTAACGGAATTACAAAGCACAAGGGCTATTGAAAGCAGTTCAAAATCACTCTTGTCCAGTTCTTTTGTTTCGAATGTTTGTGGACTTATTACGCCAACATGAATGGAACAGCTGTAGTTAATATTTCCAATAATATAACTTTTATTGTGTAATAGTTTGAAGATATCATTCAGATGTTTTTTAAATGATTTTACTTCAAGAATTACTGCTATATATTCTTCCCTGTAAATAAAAATATTATGAGAGATGTTTTTAGAATTCAGATAATCATGAATTATCTCAGATACGAATTTAATATAACCATCCTGATGGTTAATTCCTTTTTGCTTGCCGATTTGTTGATAGGATTCCGGGTTAATCAGAAATAAATGATTGATTGTAGACTTTGTGTCTGTTATCAACCTGAGCCTTTGAATGAAGTTGGATTTATTGAAGACATCCGTCTGCTTTATTAAGGTTTCGAACCTGGTTCTTGCCAGACGCTTATTGGTAACACATTCCCTAATTGAATCAGTTAACCTTTCATTGTCAAAATGTTCCTTGACTATATAATCATCTATCCCCAATTTTATGGTCCTGACTGCAAGTTCCTCACTGCCTTTGGCTGTTAATAATATGGTTGCAGGAAGCACACCTGGTTTAAATTGTTTAAACCAGTCCAGCCCCGTGATTTCCAACCCGAGGTGATAATCAAGGAGAATGAAATCTATATTGTCCCAGCAATATGATTCATCAGGCAATGCATCTGATAACGGATCTATTTCATTGACGATAATGCCAGGGAAAGAGCGACTGAGCTTTCTGGCTATAAGATTTCGGTAATCTTCATCGTCATCGATTATAAGCGATTGTTTTATTTCAAGGGTCATTGAAAAGCATTACATGGAAGCAAATATGTCCAGGAAAAATAATTACCTCTACAACGAATCAGATCAAACTATAAAAAACACAGTATCCTATGTATTAATTTTAGTAAATACACTAAAAAAATATTGATCTGAATCATTAATCTGCCTGGAACTGAATCCGGGCGTTTCATGCGGTAACGGACAGATGAAGCGAAATTCCCTCTCACCCGGTTGCGGGAGAGAGGGAAGGGGGAGGGGGAACAGAGCTGAGCGGTAATCGGTTACATCACTGTTGTGCAGGTGGTCTGATCATGGAACCATCATCAGCCGCCTGCGGCGAAGGAGTGTCGGGATTCAGGTTCACGCTCAGGGTGTGGATATGGTGAAATTTGCCATTCACTAGCCGGAAGGTATGGGAGTCCGGCATGCCCGTGCTGCTATTGCCGAAGCGGCAGAATACATTGACGACACCCTGCTCCTCATCAACCACGAAACTACGGTTGACGATGTACAGGACGCCCGGGGGAATACCGATATTGCAGGACGCGTCGGGTTTATTATCGCGATTGGTATAGGCGCCGCCTTCCAAACGGGCACAGGGCATACCCCAGGGCAGATCGATTTGCTTGTCGGCGAAGACATCCAGATAGCGGTTGGCCGCATCGATCAGAATCTGGGCCGGTGTACGTTCCGCGGGCGCGGGTGTGCTCCACTCCTCCGCTTTGGAATATTTAAGATAGGCATTGGCATTGAACAACCAGTCGCCTTTATCGGTGACCAGGCCATTGATTTCGGTGATTTTGCCGTCAGCAACATTGAGTCTCGTCCCCAATACGTACGGATGCCCGCCTTCCGTAACGATGACCTCGGTGAAGGTGCGGCAGCGGGAAGGATCGAGAATGCTGCGTGAAAAGGCAATCGGAAGGGCCGTGTTCCACAGGCCTTTGTCCCTGGCGACCTCAGCCATGTTCTCGAAGAACTTAGCGTCGGCAGCCAGAGCCATTTTGGATATATCACCGGCGCCCTGGGCTGCGAGATAGCTATCCACCGCAGTCTGTAATACGGGACGGGTGCAGGCAGACTGGGCCTGAACATTGAGGGTGACAAATAAAAGCGAGCAGACAATGGTAATTATTCTAATCATGGTTTTCTCCCCACTATGGGTAGTAAGTTTACACCGGCATGTTCCGGGTGATCCAATCTGACATATGCCGGGCGTATGCTTCCGCTATCACGCCCGGTGTTAAATAATGGCTGGCGCCTTTCACCCAGATGAGCTCGCGCTGCGACGATGCAGTTAAGCTGTCGTAAATTGTCTGAGCATTCGGTGGCAGCGAGAGTTCGTCCTGATCCCCGTGTAGAACCAGTGCCGGTACCTTGATTTGAGCCCCATAATATATCGAGCTGGGCGCACCATCCTCCGGCGCGCCGAAAAAGCCAAGCATGGCCTGCGCCGTCACCATGAAATGCCGGCCGTCCGGAAACCAGTTCTCGAACGCAATCGGTTTCAGACCCTTGCCTTGTGCGACCAGTTGCCGGGCGCGTTTGAGGGCGTTCGCGAGACGCGTTTTGTTCTTCTTGGAGCTGCGGACCTGGAACTCCAGGTAAGGTGACGGGATCGAGGCGACAAATGCCACGGCCTTTACCGCCGGGTCGCCGCGCTCAGCCATATATTGCGCCATGCGCGGACCGCCGAGGCTGATGCCGACAATAGCTATCCGCGCATAACCGGCTGCTTTCGCGTAGGTGACGAATCCGGCGATATCCTTCACGGCGTCCGCGAACACGGCATAGGGATAATTGTAGGAGGCGCGCATGTTGGCAACGATAAAACTGTAACCCGCCGCGTTTAACGCAGTCGCCATTGGATAATAATCGTGCATGGCCACCAGGGCTGCGCCAGTGGTTGCGCCGGGCACCAGGATGACCATGGATTTGCCCTTGGTTGCAGGCTCCCAAAGCAGCCCGTTCAGCGGAAATTTATCTTCTGTGTCTATTCTGATGAGGTCCATAAGTCTGTTTGCCATTATCTATTTATTGGTATTGATGTGACCGACGCTACCGGCCCCGCGCTTGAAATTGCTTTTTACCGTGCGAAATCCGGTCGAGGCCGGAGTATGTGTTTATAAACTTAATTATAACGCCAGTGTGCGAGGCTGATCGTAACGCCAGCCGGATAAACAAGCAATGAGATTGCTCGGATCAACAGGCGATATCTGACTACAAGGAGAAATTAAAAGATCAGGACGAACAGGAATGATCGGATATCGATTCCTTATCGTCCTGACTGAATTAATGATAGTTATATATTTACTTGCAAGCTGAAGGTAAATATTTCGGCTCAACCTGGTCGCTGCCTTTTAATAACTCGTTTTGGATGGCATAGCCGCATTGCCAGGTTGTACCACCATCTTCAGTAGCCAGCCTGAATTTCTGGCCGGCAATATCTCGATGAACACCGGATTGCTTAAAGGAAGTAACAATGACAACTGTCTCACCGTTCGCCATTTCCAGGGTCACGGAATCGACATAGTTGCCGGATGTTGCGCCTGTTAAATCCGAGTTGCTGATATTGGAAAAATCCCTGTTATCAGCATAGTACTCCGTCAGCAATACCTTCTGGCCGCTGGCCAAAGATAATCCTTCCGTTACCTGCGCTCTGGCGACGTAATCCTGATAAGCCGGTATGCTAACTGCTGCCAGAATTCCAACCATGAAAATACCACCAAATATGACAAGTAATATGACGAGTACGATTGCAAAACCGGTACTTTTCCCGGAAGGCAATCCATCGTTATATTTTTTGTCCCATTGTTTCTGATCAGACAACAGGAAAACAAAGGTCTCTACCAGCGCAACCAGGCTGGGTATCATGGTCCAGAAGAACAGCAAATATAATACTCCCCACCACTGTCCCAGGTAAAACCGATGTATTCCGAAAGAGCCGGTAAAAAAAGCGAGTAAGGCCGCAACTACTTTATTTTTATCACCTGCAGCAAACTGTGGAGCCCCACAAGCTGGGCACGTTTCTGCAGTTTCGTGAACCACTTTCCCACAACCACGGCAATAGACTGTATTCATATCCCCATTCCTCCCTTATGCTGCGTTAGCATGATTTCATTCTAGCTGTGTATCAATATAGCAGCTAATTCCCAGAAATATAAACCAGAACGGAAAATATTACCCTGTTCCTTCTATCGATTAGACTTCCAGCTTGCCAGCCACCACGCGCTTTGCTAGCTTATGCTTATAAGCGCTGTACTAGTGATCAAATACTTCAATCATGTGGGGGTCGCAATGATAAATACACTAAGGCAATATAATGGCGCAAGGGACGCCGTTTCCGGGAGTAAATTCCTGTCCCTCCTCACCGTTGTGGCACTCCTGGCGTTCCAGGTTCCGCAATCTGTATATGCCGATAACGTGCAAACCACGCAGGCGAACTTGCTGGACCGGATCCAGATCGAGGATTTGATCAGTAACTACTACTGGGACATGGGTGCCGCCGGCAGGGATCATCTGTCTGAATACTATACCGAGGACGCTATCCTCGATGTGAATGGTATCATCTATAAGGGCCATGCAGGCATTCAGAGTGCTTACACTCCGACCGGAGAGGCTGGTGCCAGAGGCAGGATGACCATGCTCCTCAACAATCCTCGGATTCGGGTGAATGGCGCTACCGCCACCGCCGAAACCATCTGGACCGGTATCATGAATGATACGGTCAGACTGGCTCCCCGGCTGTTTGAACAAGGCCGCGAATATACCGAACTTGCGAAAAAGGATGGTCGCTGGTATTTCACCAGGCGTGTCATCACCAGCGATGCCGGATTGACGGAGAAATACGACGATACCTACAAGCCGCGATAAAGGATTCGCGTGTCAGGCATTGCCTGCGGTCGATTGGCCGGACCTTGATATTATTTTTTCTTAAATAAACTACCGAACAAGGTTTTTTCTTTCCTGGCTGGTTGCTGAGGTTGTGGAGCTGTCACTTCTTTATTGGCGGTCTGGGCGTTCAACTGCGTCTTCAGTTTTTCCCGGATTCTGGTCCGCTCCTCTTCCGAGACGACATTGCCAACCATCACGTCATATTTATTCGGCTCGCGTAAGACATGTTTCGTTATTTCATCCATCAGTTCAGAAGTGATTTCACCCTTTTTAAAGTTGTTGGTCCGTGTCCATAAATCGCTGTAGTTGGTAATGGCCAAACTGATGATCTCCTTTTCAATATCCGCGGCAAAGTGGTATTTGGTTCGAACCAGAGGGTTGATTTCAAACTTTATCGATTTTGTTTTATCAATCGCGGTCGTTCCATGCTTTATTTGATTTTTTATCAAGATATCTTTAAATGAAGCAGCGGGGGAACCTTGCGGGACGGACGCATAAGCAGGGTGCTCGCCGGTGTTTTCAAACTCAAAGACGAATTCCTTCTCCTTGTCTGCGGTTGGGTAAGTGATCTTGTAATTCTTCCCCTTCAAGCCCTTTAATGTGACGGAATCATTAATATTGAAATTCAGCATGATTCCCTTATCCAGCACATTCAGCGTTTTGGCCAATTCCGTGAAATGGTCTTGCAGATATTTCATCACCGGGGCCAGCTTGTGCCACTGCTTTTCCTGGTCAACGCTGTCTGCTGCAGGTGTAATAACCTGATTACGCAGGGTGGCTTCCGAGGCCTGTTTTTTTAATTCGTCCAGTGTCGCCATAAACGTCCAAATGCCATTGAGGATAATAGGAGTGAAAGACTAGAATGATTGAATATCGCAGTCAAGTACCTGCACCGTATCGGCTGGGTGAATAACAGGGAACATTTGGCCGGGGAGGCCATAGAAAAGTATAATAAATGAAAGTTCTGGCCATTATTGGCCGAATCGAGCCACGACAGCAAGATACCCGAGAAACGGCAACACGCGGCCGGTGAGCGGCAGCAGCTGCCCGCCTGCGACCGCTACCAGAGCAAATCCGCTGTTCAGATCGAAAGGCGTCGCCCAGCGTCGCTGCAGGCTCAGGTCATGGACTCCAAATCCCGCAAGACGGCGAGAGCGATTTCGATATCTACCGCGATAGTCTCGGGCGAGGTGGTCACATCGAGTGTCAATACCAGCCCGCGCATGTTGTCGAAGATCGACACTTCATGTACTGCCGCGGACAGCCGCGGCAGGCCATCGCGCAGCGAGCTCAGGCGCAGCGCTGGCATGTCGAACATTTCCCCCGCAGGAGAGGCACCGAGCCGGAACCGCGCGGCGAGCGCAGCACCTTCGGTACCGGCGATGCGCTCGATGTGACGCCGTGTTGCCGAGAGTGCCCGTGATTCACCCGGCGAGGCCGTCACCAGGAGAATTTCAGTCACTTCCGCCGGTTCCCCCAGATAGAGAAACAGGTGCCCGCCACGCTCATCGAAAGCGATCAGCCGGCCATCGTGGCGACCCTCCCACCAGTCGCCCATGAGGCTTGCCTCGGCGGGAGTGGTTATTTTCAGCGTGTAGCGCTCGATCAGCTTCCGCAGGAGTGTTGCATATTATTCGAATTAGTTATCCTCATTACTGCTTGTATGCAATGCGATAGATGAGATTTGTTCCGTCATCACTGATCAGCAGCGATCCATCCTTTGCCACGGTCGCGCCTACCGGGCGTCCCCAGGCATTGCCGTCCTCGGTAATCATGCCCACCATGAAATCCTCATAGGCGCCGGTCGGTTTGCCGTCTTCAATGAGGACGCGCACGACCTTGTGTCCGGTGCGAGATGCCCTGTTCCAGGAGCCGTGAAATACGGCGAAGCCATCGCCGGTATATTCCTCGGGAAATGCGGACTTGCCGGCGTTTTTCGGATAGAACACCAGATTCAGCGCCGCAGAATGCGCCTGATAAGGGACGTCCGGAACGATAGCCTTGCCGGCGAGATCGGGCCGATGGTCCTTTAGACGCGGGTCTTCATGGTTGCCCATGTAGTACCACGGCCAGCCGTAGTAACCGCCTTCCTTGACGGTCGTGGAGTAATCCGGCACCAGGTCGTCGCCTAGCATGTCGCGTTCATTGACGGTACACCAGAGATCACCGGTCTCCTGCTGCATGCTGAGCCCCACGCAATTGCGAATGCCGGTGGCAAAGACCCGGCCGGGCTGGTCGATACCGGCCTCGTACACCAGCACGCCGGCGCGACTGGTTTCGTCACCCCAGGCTGCGCCGAAGCCATGTTCACTTTCCCAGGCCTTGATTTCTTCAGGCGTCTTTTTAGTTATGTTCTCGGCCACGTTTGACTGTGAACCAACCGATACGAACATGCGCTTGCCGTCAGGAGAAAACACGATATCACGCGTGTAGTGTCCGCCACCGACAGCAGACAGTTGCGCGACGATGATTTCGGGGATGCTGCGCGCCACGGTATCACCAACCGAGTACGGATAACGCACCACGCGGTTCGTTTCAGCCACATACAGCCACTCAGGTTTATCACCATTTGGATAAAAAGCCATGCCGAAGGGTTGACGCAATCCCTGGGCAAAGACCTCGATTTTCTCGGCCTGTGAACCATCGGCCGAAGGACGCATGACCTTCACGCGGCCGCTTGAGGTTTCGGTGACGAAAATATCGCCATTGGGCGCGACCTGCATGGCACGCGGACCGGACAAGCCAGTGGCAAAGGTGTTTACTTCGAATCCCGCTGGAACTTTTAATGCGGCATCAGCCGGGCGCTCGACTACCCTGGGGAACCTGGCAGCCGAAGGTGTGGTGAAGGGCGCCGGCAATTCAGCCGTGTTGATGCGATGTACACGTCCTGGTGCATCCTGCTTCCAATCCGCATCACCCTCTGGTTGTGGCTGGCCGCCGCCGAAAGCGCCGAAACCACCACCGCCACCGGGAGGACCAAAGCGCGGAGCTTGTTCCTTGTAAGTGCCGTCCTTCAATGCTGTGAAATAGGCAATGATATTCGCGCGTTCGGTGGCGTCGGTAATTGCCACTGCCATCGCGGTACCGGGTACGACGCTGGCGGGATCCGTCAGGAAGCGGTCCAGTGTTGCTTTATCCCAATGTAAATGCGAATCGCGCAGCGCCTGGGTATAGGCGAACTGGCTGTCACTCGCCGCATCTCTGCCGATGACACCAATCAGCGATGGTCCCTGGGCGCCACCGTTGTCGCCTTGTGCGGCGCTGTGACAGAGGGCGCATTGCGCCTGGAACACGGTACGACCGGCGTTAGCATCCTGAGCTGAAGCAGGTGTCGCGATAGCCATTGCGGCCAGCACGGCAACAGTTATTTTAAGCATTGTTTTATCCTCGGCCGGGTTCGACCCCGGAAAGTTGCAAAGGGTGTTAAGCGGTGAATAGTGCCGGGCTTATTATTCTCTAGCGTCCATATGAACGAATATAAACGAAAGGATTTACATCGACAAGCTACCGTCTTCAGGTAAAAAAGGAAATATCATGACTTCTGCAAATCAATTGGCAGGGAAAATTTGCTGTGTTACTTTTTATCGATCCGTATCTACCACTCCGGGCGCGAACTCGTAGGTGAGTTCTTTGCAGGGATGGCGCTCGAATGGCGTCTCCGAGATAAACACAGTGTCCGAGCCTGAATAGGGAACGGCCAGGTAGACCGGGTCCTCGGCCGTATACTCACGTTTCAGCGCGAGATTTTCCATGTCGAACTCAAAATGCTCGACGATGTGGAGCTTGTCGCTGTTACGGGTTGGCGGTACCAGCACACCGGGCGCGAAACCGGCGGTGTCGACGACCAGCGTGTTGCCTTCCCACCTGCCAATCGAGTGACCTGCGTAGCTGGGTTCAATCCCGTTCGGATGGCCCGCCATGTCCAGATGAATCCGGCGCGAAAAGCTGTAGAGACCATAGTCGATGTCAATGATTTTCTCGCCATTCACGGTCTTTTGCGTGATACGGTTCACCGGCCAGTCGAAGGTCCAGTCGAAGATGATGCTGGTGGGTTGGCAGGAGAGCCGGGGATTGTCCTCGGGCGACCACATCCTGAACGCATCTGCGGCGGCCTGGCCGGTTTCCGTGTAAGCCGGCGGGGCCGGTCGCGGGTTGCGTGCGCGGATTTCTTCGATCGTGATTTCACCCGCCGCAAATGCTGCGCGCATACTCTTGGGTACGAGTTCGCCGACGCCACCGCTCGGTGGCACCGTCAGCACGGCCTGCTCGACGGCCCAGTCGCCCGAGATGTTCGGTTCTCCCGTGGGTAACCGCAACGGCCGGTCGGGCAAGCCAGCGGGGGCTGCACTTGAAAACTGGTCATTGCGGCTGATCGACTGTGCTTCTCCGAGCGTGAAGGTTTCGAGATAGCACGAATGCGGATCGTTACGGTGCGGACGCCCCTGGACTTCGACGTGCATACCGGGAACGAACATTTCGACCGACCAGCCCGAGCGCTTGAGCAGTGTTGCTGCCCGCATTTCGCAACGCATCGATAGTGGCTTGCCATCAGCCGAGATGGTTTCGAAGCGCATATAGGAATGAGGATTGACGAGGTCGATACCGGTCAGTGTCCCGGAGTATTCGACCAACTTGTTCATTTCGAAGCGGCCGAAACCGTGATGCGCCCAGGCGGGGGCGGAGAGTGAAAGGGCGGCGAGTATCGCGATCGGGTATCTATGCATGACTCATTAATCCCATCCTGAAGACGCGCCAATCGGGAGAACCTCCATAAATGCTTCAACGGCATGCACGTGGTTGTCGTAAACCTTGAATGCCTCCCACACATTCAGGGTGTTTTTGCCATCAAAGGTGGCACCGGGTCCGAAGTTCATGCGCAGCAGAACAATTCCAGCTTCCTCGTCCACGGCAGCGACCTTATGGGTAATTCCGGACAGGGTTGGAATCCGCTGGTTTTTGATGTCTTCACAGCCGGGGAAAAATGAACATCCGGGCCCG
>JACVQI010000285.1 GCA_015661095.1 Gammaproteobacteria bacterium | reverse complement strand
CGCTGCCGGAGAGGGTCGGGGCGGAGCCGCCGTAGCCGAGGTTCTTGCCGGTTGAGATTGGATAAATGGGAATCTTGTGCTGGTTGGCGATACGGACGACCTGTTGCACGGCTTCGACATTGTCCGGCGCCACGGCGGCCGAGGCGACCCGCTCTTCCTCCTCACCCTTGAACGGGCTGTAGGCGTCGCGGTACAGATCCAGATCTGCTTCGCTGGTGAAGACCCAGTCCTTGCCGACCGCCTGTTCGAATTCTCTGATAGCGGTATTGAATACGCTGTCGCTGATACCGGGGGGTAATTTCATGGTCTGCTCCTGGGTTTTGATTCAGCTTATAGTAACGAAAGTCACCTCATGATTTTTTAATCGGCGCTATCACCCAGGTTACCAGTGACTGCTGCTCGGATACCGGTCGATCCAGTTGTGTAATGAGAGTGGTGCAGGAGGCCTGCGACTGCTGTTCCGAACAGTGCAGCACGACGTCGGACATGTGGATATTCCAGGCCGGGCCGACCTTCTCCAGATCCGCAACTGCGGGTGATGCCGGCGTCGCGCTGTTGATGACGTGTTCGATGCGGTTGCCCGGCAGATAATTGTGGTCGACGCGCAGCACCACACGCATGCGTTGATCCTGGGCCAGGATCTGCAGACAGAACAGGGCATCCGCGGTGGTCATGCCCATAATCGGGGCCGGCCCTTTTTTCCATTCGTGGTAAAGATCGTGGTACCACAAATCCGTGACATCGCCGCGGATACCATGGATAGACGCACCCAGGTCTTGTGCGGCGGCGGCGAAGGCGAGGCTGTCCTGGAAACGTTCGTCGTAGATGACCTTGTAAGGGGTGACGTAAGACGATGATCCGTTTGCGATAGACAGTGGCAGGGCAAAACCGCTGCGGGCGATAGTCGGTAAGGCGAGGGCAGTGATACCGGTTTTCAGGAAGGTTCTGCGGTCAGTCATAGTCTGGTTGCTCCTCGGTTTGTTGGCCGGACACATTAATGGTTACCACTGGATCTGCGTTCTTTTTTCACTTCCATGGTTATCCGTTCTCCACCCTAAGAGGCTATCATAATACAATGGGCGGCGGGGTCAAAGGAAAGCCAGGCCCAGTGGATTAAAACCGGTTGGCCCTCACCCCTGGCGGCAGCAGTTGTCCAGACCTGATAAAATACCGGGTGCTGCCTGTAAAGGCATTGGTGTCGATTTCGGCGTGGGTGGCGGCGGACCCGATACCCCGCCGACCTACATTGCCATCGGCTATATCCTGACCGACAATCTGGAGAAGTTTCAGGCGGCGGTGGCAAAACACGATGCGGAACTCAGGAAGGACCTGCCCAATTACACTACCATACAGCCGATTATTCAGATCAGCGAAGTGAAACTGTAAGAGACCGGGTCCGGAACATCTCGCGATCTGAATCCTGGTGTTTCAGACTAATTGTATCTTCGATTGTGGAGGAATTATGAGAAATCGATTTTCACTGCTCTCTGCTATGAAATGGGTGGCTATGTGTGCGCTGTTACTAGGGCATGCGAGCGCCGGATTCGCGCAGGATCAGGGCGCGGCGCCACAATCACTCCTGACCGTCAGCAAAGGCCGGGTCCTCGGACTTTCCTTCGTCGGCCGCATGGTCGGTGACCTCGACAAGTCGGTCGCCTTCTACCAGGCCCTCGGGTTTGCACCTGTGGCGGGAGTTAATTCCTCCTGGCGTAAGGATGAAGTGATGAACCGCATCCATGGCGCCAGGGGTGTGGAATCCCGCATGGCGAAATTCACTCTCAACAGCAGTAGCTCGGGCAAGCCGTTCACACTGTATTTGCGGGAATTCCGGGGGTTAGAGCGCCGGAACGTGACGGGTGGCAAGACCGCCTGGGAACCTGGCGCCACGCATATCGGCCTCACGGTGCCGGATGCGGGGTTACTGTGGTCGCAATTGCAGGCCGCCAGTATGCTCTGGTCGCGGACCTGGGACGGTAAACTGGTTGCGTTTCCCGGCCAAACGAAGGGCACTATCGCCTATATTACTGATCCCGACGGTATGGATGTGGAAATCATCGAACAGAATCCCGCCACACCAGCGACGGCCACACAGCCCGCCAGACCCGCCGATCCGCCCGGTTTCAATCACGCCGGCATGGTGATGCTGGACATCGAGCAGGCCAAGGGCTTTTATGGAGCCTTGCTTGGAGTAGAGTTTCCGACCACGACGATGCCGTGGGCCAGTGGCGACTTTCTGGACTCGGCGGTGGGCGGTCACGGTAATATTTTGCGTCTGTTCAACGGCACCATTGCTGATGCGGCCGATCCGGCCGCGCGTATGCGCTTCGAACTTGTGGAGTATCTGAACCGCAAAAAGCAGGTCGAGCCCTTCAGCATCACCGATATCGGGGTGAGCTACTTCGGATTTGAGGTCAGCGACATCGACGCGCTGGTCGCCCGCTTGCAGGGTGCTGGCATCGCCGTCATGTCGGACGGCATCGTGACCATGACCGGGGACTACCGTGTGGTGCTGGTCCGCGACCCGGATGTCGGCGTTTTCGTCGAATTCTTCGAACGCCCGAAGACCTGACATGTCGGACTGTTGCAACGCAATCCCGGGGTTCCTGTAGTAATCAACTCAGTTTTAGTTTTCTGGGTTTTCAGTCTGCGGGATCCCCGCGCTGCTCTGTCCGGTCAGTTCCGGCGCTTGCAGGACGCGCGGCGAATGGTCAAGAGGATCCAGCGTCTCGATATCCATATCGGCGGTTGCGGCTTCCAGATCGCGGAATTTACGCGCTGATACCAGTACGCGGGTTTCGAGCGTTCCAGTAGCCTTGTTGTAGGCATCCATCGCTCGATCCAGACCCTTGCCGACGTTGGACCAGTGTTCAGCGAGAGTGGCGAGGCGGTTGTAGAGTTCCTTGCCGAGTTCGCTGATTTCTTGCGCATTGCGGGCCAGCGCCTCCTGCCGCCAGCCATAGGCGACGGCGCGCAGCAGGGCAATCAGGGTCGTGGGTGTGGCCGGAATGACCTTCTCGTTGACGCCGAATTCAATCAGGCTGGGATCCTGCTGCAACGCTGCGCTGAAAAACATTTCTCCGGGCAGGAACAGCACCACGAATTCCGGAGTCGGGTCAAAGTGCTCCCAGTAGGCTTTCCGTCCCAGCAGGGTAATGTGGTTGCGGACCTGGCGGGCATGATCGGCGAGCCGCGCCTGTTGCAGTGTTTCATCGGTTGCTTCAATCGCCTCCAGATAGGCCGAGAGCGGCGCCTTGGCATCCACCACAATCTGTTTGCCACCCGGCAGGCGCACGATCAGATCCGGGCGCAGCCGGCTGTCTTCACCGGTCCGGCTTTCCTGCTCGACAAAATCGCAGTATTCCACCATACCGGCCATTTCCACCACCCGTTTTAGCTGCATCTCACCCCAGCGGCCACGCACAATCGGCTGGCGCAACGCCTTGACCAGGTTGGCGGTTTCGTTATGCAGCATCGGAATGTGCGTTTCGACCAGCCCTTTCAATTGTTCGTTCAGGGCGGAGTAGGCGGATACCCTGGCCTTTTCCATTTCCCCAAGCTTGCCATCCACTTTTTGCAGTGATTCCTGTATTGGGCGGACCAGTTCATGCACGGCTTTCTGGCGGGCCTCCAGGTCGCTCTTTGCGCCTTCCTGAAATTTTTCGAGTGTGGTTTTGGCAAGGTCCAGGAAAGACTGGTTGTTGTTGCGCAGCGC
>JACVQI010000090.1 GCA_015661095.1 Gammaproteobacteria bacterium | reverse complement strand
CAGTGACTTGAGTACGATCAAAGAACGACTGCCCACTTTATCTTGGTGATTCATAGGTATATCCCCCATCGATTTTTAGATACAGATTGAAACCCCCCGGATTATTTTCATGACTGAAATAATCCATCCATTCAATAATCTGTTCCCCCTTCTGAACTGATTGTTGAATTCCCGTAGTAGCCCTACGGAACAATAACTACTTTATGATACATCATTATTGTATGAATTTTAATACATAAATTGCAATTTTAAAACAATCGGACTAAAGAACAGCCAGTATCAAGCTTTTTATGTGAGAGTCCCCTGCCAAGAAAACAAAAGGCATCCCCGGTTTAGCAGCCGGGGATGCCTGTTTTACTCCTAAATATAGATTTAAGACTTGAATTAATTTCTGATCCGCAGGGTCAGGAACCACTCCGCCGGTCGATTGTAGGTACCGAGTATCATACCGGCTGCTGGTTGATGCTGCCCGGTAATGATGTGCCGTTCGTCGGTTATATTCCGACCTCCCAGAATCAGATCCCAGTTATCCGTTGGATTGGTATAAGTTGCTGATACGTTAAGATAATCGACATTACCCTGCATTAACACCGGGGTATTGGAAAGGTCATTCGCCAGTTCGCTGGTATGCGACCAGTCTGTCCGGAAAGCAAGCACGGCCCCGCTGCTAAAAGGATAAGCATAGGTACCGGCAAGGGTAATATCCCACTCAGGTACGTTGACCCAGTTATCCGCGGTGGTGAGCGGATCGACACCGTTGGCCTTGTTCACACCTGCATCTATAGAAGTGTATTCCGCATCCTGCCAGCCAAGGCTGCCCTCAAAGGTCAGGTTCTCCGTTGCCAGCCACAGTGCTTCCGCTTCGAAACCCAGGATTTCACCATCGCCGGCGTTGTCGAATACCGGGGAAGGACCGACCTGTTTGGTGACCTGAATGTTGTCATACTCAGTGAAGAATCCGGCCAGATTCAATTGCAGGGTCCGACCCAGCCATTCCGACTTGAGCCCGATTTCAAACGTGGTCGCGGTCTCCTCGTCGAAGGCCAGGGACAGCTGATTGGTAGGATTGACAAACGGGCTAACTGGCGCCGGGTCGATAGTCAGATGCGGCGTGGACAGTCGCGTGGTCCAGCCACCGCTCTTGAAACCTTCCGCATAGGAGAAATAGGCCATCACGTCATCGTTGAATGCATATTCGACGCCGCCACGCAGTGTCACGTCACTGAAACCGTTGTTATTGACACCGAGCGGATAATAACGGGTAAAATCGTTTTGATCCGGCCAGGCATTCCGTGAACAGCCAACCGCGGGATTGGGATCACAACCCCAATTGTCAGGCAGTGCCAAATTCACACCGACCATGTTCAGGTCGCGCTGACGACCCTCGAAATCCTTGTCTTCATCCGTATAGCGTACGCCGAAGGTTATGCTCAATTGGTCGTTAATGGCGAAATTGTTGTGAGTAAACACCGCCATCGCATCCGTGTCGAAATAGTTTTCGCCGTAGATCTGCAGGAAGCCGGCGGGGAATGTCACGAAATCTGTCAGATCGCCTTCCTCATGAAAGTAGTAAAAACCGGCTACCCATTCCCAACGGTCATCCCAGGACAAACCGGTGAGTTGCAACTCATGCGACCACTGCTGCTGCTTGGTATCGAAAGAGACCTCGAGCATTGGCAATGGGGAAGAATCGAAGTCCAAACCGGCGTTAAACTGTAAATACCGGAACGCGCCGATGTATTTCACATGCCAGTCATTGGCAAGGTCATAGTCGACATGTGCCATGCTGTCATGTATCTCCAGCTTGCTGAAGTTCGGGCCACTGGCGTAGCTGACGTCCGGATCATTAGTGATAAAATTTGAACCAAACCCGCCGAAATTATTACCAAATGGTGTGCGGTCGTTATTTGGATCAGCATCCAGATTGGCACCATTCAGGGCAGGCTGCGTATATTGTGGCGCTCCAACTGATGGTATGCCAGGTTTGATTCCACGGTTTTGAAAACATGGCGGTATAAAATTCTGTATGACAAACAAGCCCGGCCCTGGAGCAGCACCGATACACAGATCGTATAAATGCGTAAACGTTGTGGGATCGTCTTGATAAGATAACAGACTGGTCGGCGTCGCATCCTCATCAGTGGTGCTATACGCCTGTGTCAACGTGACTGACAGATCATCGTTCACGTCCCACACGAGTTTAGCGCGAATATTATCCTGGTTCTCACCACCATTGGCCGACTTGGTGTCATAGTACTTATGGATAAACTGATCCGAGCGATCGTCATTATTAAATGTCAATCCGGGATAAGGCCGGTTTTCCTGATATCCATCCCGGTTCTTCGATGAGAAGGCCACCAGTCCATATAATGTGTCCTGAATAAGAGCGCCCTCTGCCGCGCCTCTGATATCAAGCCGATTGTAACTACCGGTTGTAACTTCACCACGCCACTGAAATTCATTCCCAGGACGCCGGGTGATAACGTTAATCGCACCGCCGATGGTATTACGGCCGAACAGGGTGCCCTGCGGGCCTTTGAGAACCTCGAGGCGATCGACGTCCAGCAGATCGACATTGGCGCCGATGGTCCTGGCCATATAAACACCATCGACATACACACCCACGCCGGGTTCCAGATTAAAAGCAAAATCCGACTGGCCAATGCCGCGGATATAGGCAGCCAGGATGTTGTTGGAGGCACCAAACGGTGTGGTTGGATCCATGTATACGTTAGGCGCATAGGCAGCGACTTCCGCGACCTGCGTAATGGCTTTGGCTTCCATGCTTTCCCCTGTTACGGCTGTGATAGCTATCGGTACATCTTGTACGTTTTGCTCGCGTTTTTGAGCGGTAACTACGATCTCCTCCAGTGTGCTTTGTGCCTGAACAGCCACTGTGATACTGGTTGAAACCGCTATGGCAATAACTGTTCTGAATTTCGTAGTCAGATTCAACATAAATAATCCCCCGAACGGTTGATACAAAAAATACTTATAGTAGCCTTGAAATTATCACATAAACTGTAGCGATATACATCACATATGTATGTTTTCTACAATACCTTATAGAAAGGAATTTATAAATTTGTCTCAACTTATTGTAATTTATATTAATTCCAAAGCGTGTATATTATTTTCAACTGATAGCCGCACCTCCATCAACGTTTAGAACTTCACCATTAATGAAACTTGCCTCATCGCTTAACAGAAAGGCAATGGCATTGGAATTGTCTTCCTCGCGGCCGATGCGCCGAAGAGGAATCGTCGCCGCTCGCCGCGCGTATTCTTCCTTGCTGACCATGCCGATGGCGCCCGGTGTCGGTACCGATGCGGGAGAGACGGCATTGACCCGGATCCGGCGCGGTCCCAATTCCGTCGCCATGACTTTGGTCAAGGCAACCACGGCCCCTTTCACGGCGCTGTATACGGCGGTATTCGGATACCCGCGATGCACGACCGGAGAAGCCATATTAATAATGTTTCCCCCACGTTCTGGATCATAATGTCGCAGTAATGCCTGGGCGCCCCAGATGACTGCATTGACACCGATGGCGAGCATTTTGTCCAGCACGTCTGTTCTGATATCCGCGATCGGTTCATACCGCAACAACATCGCATTGTTGATGATGCAATCGATCCTGCCGGAAACACCGGCAAACCGCGCTGCGATTTCCATGTATGTATCCCGATCCGACATATCGCCACAGTAAGCGTAAGCCTTACCGCCCTCGCGGCGAATATCAGCTACGGTCTCCTGGCAAGTCTTCGGATCGATATCAGCGGCTCCCACAATGGCGCCACATTTCGCTAAATGATGCGCGGCATGCTGGCCCAGGCCACGGCCAGCGCCGGTTATCAGGATAATTTGATTACTGAGATCAGTAGGCATAAGAACAGTTATAAATTTGTAGGTCGGGTTGAATGCAGTGAAACCCGACATCGTTAACATGCATAACATTCTTTCGTATTTTGATGGTGGATTTCATTTCATTCAATCCACCCTACGAGACTCAATTAAAATGACAGGATTCCATTTTGGAATCCTGTCATTTTAATTGGCGGAGAGAGAGGGGTTCGAACCCTCGATACGCTTTTGACGTATACACACTTTCCAGGCGTGCGCCTTCAGCCGCTCGGCCATCTCTCCGGTTAATTCAACTTGATTATACTTAGAACAAACTTCTCTTTCTGGTAATCCCGAACTGGCAATGCCCAATTTCCCTCCCGGAGAAATTGTCGGCCATCTCTCCGGATGTTAGAAACATTATACTTTTAATTATTCTTGGTTAAAGTTGTAGATTGATCTGAATGAAATGCAGCCCGACATTTCAATGCTCCACGTTGGGCTTCGTACCTCAGCCCAACCTACGCTCACCGTGTTTGAATTTCCAATTTACCGGCCACTTCTTGAGACTCCATGTCTTTAGTTGCGGTAAATTGCAAAGTCGCCAGTCGCGCGTAGAGCCCGCTTTTTTGCATTAACTCATCGTGCCGTCCACTATCGATAATATGACCTTTATCCATAACGACGATGCGGTCGGCTTTTTTTACCGTGGCAAGGCGATGGGCGATGACGATGGTGGTGCGCTGATACATCAGGTGTTCGAGCGCCTCCTGCACCAGCCTCTCGCTTTCCGCGTCCAGCGAGCTGGTGGCTTCATCCAGCAGGAGTATCGCTGGATTTTTCAGAATGGCCCTGGCAATGGCGATGCGTTGCTGCTGGCCGCCTGATAAACGGACTCCCTTCTCGCCGAGAAAACTGGCGTAGCCTTCAGGCAGTCTTTCGATGAATTCGTCCGCCAGTGCGGCGCGGGCCGCGTCTTTAATCTCGTCTGAGCTGGCATCCGGTCGGCCGTAGCGGATATTTTCCATGGCGCTCGCGGCAAACAGTATGGTGTTCTGCGGCACGATGCCAATGCGCTGACGCACCTCGGCAGGATGGGCGCTGACGATATCGACACCATCCAGCAGGATCCGGCCCTGCCGTGGATCGTAAAAGCGCAGCAGGAGCTGGAAGACCGTGCTCTTGCCCGCCCCGGAAGGACCGACCAGCGCGATGTTCTCGCCAGGTTCGATGGCCAGGGAAAAATGATCCAGAGCCGGATCGAGCGGGCGTGAAGGATAATTAAAAGTGATTGCGTCAAGACGGAGCCGACCCTGTGCCGGTGTCGGCAGGCTGACGGGCTGGATGGGAATTTTTATAACCGGTTGTGTGTTCAATAATTCAATCAGGCGTTCCATCGCGCCGGCCGCGCGCTGCACATCACCCCAGACCTCACCCAGCGCTGTGGTGCTGCCGGCCACCATGGTGGCGTACAACAGAAATTGGCTCAAGGTCCCGGCGCTGAGCGTGCCTTGCACCACGGCGTGAGCACCGGCCCAGAGCACGGCAATGATGGCGGCGAACGATACCAGGACGATGGTGCCAGACAACAGCGAACTCGCGCGCAGGCGCCGGCGAGCGGTCCGAAAGGCGGTCTCTACGGATGCGGCGAAGCGATCACCCTGAAATGCCTCCAGCGTGAATGCCTGCACAATCTGGATGGCATTCAGAGATTCACCGGCGATACTGCTGGCATCGGCTATGCGATCCTGGCTGGCCCGCGACAGGCGCCGGATTTTTTTTCCATACAGAAGTATGGGGAACACCACCAGGGGCACCAGCACCAGGATTAATACCGTGAGTCTGGAGCTGGTGATGAATAACATGATCAAACCGCCCAGCAACATGAAGCTGCTCCGCAGGGCGATGGACATGCCGGCGCCGACCACTGACTGCACCAGTGTAGTATCGGTGGTGAGGCGTGACAGGACTTCGCCGGTGCGGGTCACTTCAAAGAACTCCGGGCTCATTTTAACGACATGGCGGAAGACCGCGGCGCGGATATCGGCCACCACTCGTTCGCCGATCCACATGACGAAATAATAGCGCATGGCTGAAAACAGGGCATAAACGAAAGACAAAGCCAGCAGCCCCAGGAAATAGTGGTTGATAGTAGCGGGATCTATATTGGAAAACCCGTAATCAATCGCATAGCGGATGGCTACCGGCATACCCAGGGCGGCGGCCGCGGCGATAATCAGGCAAGTCAACGCCAGTAATAGACGGCTTGTGTATGGTTTCAGGAACGGCACAACCTGCCGGATCGGTTTGAGGCTGCTTGCCTTCGGCCGGTCGGAGTGTCTTGGATTATCGTTGCTGGCCATGGAATACTTTTGAATGTGGTATGAGTAGATGCAAGATTATCATAAGCGCGAACACCAAACTGTATGGTTCGGACCCTTTCTATATCCTCTCGCCTGACTCCGGACGCCCGTTATGGTTATAATGCAGGATTCCGGAATAGTTAAGAGCATATGGCGGACAGATTTATATGATGGAATTTCTCCTCGATTACGGCATGTTTCTGGCCAAGCTGAGCACGATAGTCATTCTGCTGTTATTGCTGGTGCTTGGTGTTTTCTTTCTTTACATGCGCGCCCGGTCCGGCGGTGATGAACATCTGGAAATAAAACATATCAATCAGAAATTTGAGCAGATGCAGCTTATGCTGAAATCCGCCATCCTGCCGAAAAAAGAATTCAAGCAAGCCATTAAGGAAGTCAAGACCAAACATAAAGCCGAAGAGAAGCAGGAAGAAACCGTCCGGCCACGGATATTCGTGCTGGATTTTGACGGCGATATCCGGGCCTCGGACGTCGCCTCCCTGCGCGAGGAAATCACTGCCCTGCTTACCGTTGCGGACAAAGACGATCAGGTATTCATCCGGCTCGAAAGTGGCGGCGGCACCGTCCATGGCTATGGCCTGGCCGCCTCGCAGTTAAGACGGATCCGGGACAAAGGCACCAAGCTGACAGTCTCCGTCGACAAGGTTGCCGCCAGCGGCGGCTACATGATGGCCTGCGTCGCCGATCAGATCATCGCCGCGCCGTTCGCCGTCATCGGCTCCATCGGCGTGCTGGCGCAGATCCCGAATTTCCACCGCTTTCTGAAAAAACACGACATCGACTTCGAGCAAATCGCCGCCGGCAAATACAAGCGTACCCTGACCCTGTTCGGTGAAAACCGGGCTGAAGATCGTGAGAAGCTGAAGGAGGAACTGGAGGAAGCGCACGCCCTGTTCAAGGAATTCGTCAAAACCAACCGCGCGCAGGTGGACATCGAAAAGATCGCGACCGGCGAACACTGGTACGGCAAGCAGGCGCTGGACCTCGGCCTGGTGGACAAATTGCAAACCAGCGACGACTTTCTGGTCGAACAGGCCAATGCTACGGACATTTATGAGATCAGCTATGTTCGGAAGAAACCATTCATCGAAAAACTGCTCAACCCGGTAGCTAAGCTGCTTGATAGCGATTCCTTTTAGCTAATGTAGATTGGGTTGAATGAAATGAAACCTAACAACGGCAGACTGGTTCTTTATTGCTTTAACACCATGCTTTCACGAACGAAAAGCCCGTTTTACTTCTTCCACGATGATCTTGATCCCTGCACTGACCAGACCGTCATCCATGGCATAACTGACCCGGATGCATTCATGCACATGTTGCCACTCCTCCTCCAGGCCGGGAAATTTCAAACGCTGGTACAGCTCGTGACAACTGATCGGCAGGCCCGGAAACCACAGCCACAGAAAGAACGCGCCTTCGGTCTTGTGTATGTAGTAATTCACTCCCACCAGCTCCTGATGCAGCAACTGCAGGGCCTTGTCGGCCTTGGCCTGGTAATACGGCCGGATATATTTTTGACTCAACTCCAGCACCTTGTCGTTACTGATCATCTCCAGAGCCAGGGCCGGTCCAAAACTGCTGAGCGCCAGATTGATGATGCCGTTCATTTTCGCGATGGCCCCGGCAATATCAGGACGGGCAATGATGATGCCGGTCCGCACTGCCGGCAGACCGAACTTCGACAGGCTGAAACATAAAATCGTGTGTTCCGACCACGGCAAATCAGCCTCGGTGAAGATGATATTAGGGAACGGGAGGCCGTAGGCGTTATCGATAATCAATGGGATCTGGTGTTGCCGTGCCAACCTGTGTAAATGACCGATTTCAGCAGCGGTCAGGACGTTGCCGGTGGGATTGGTTGGACGGGAGACGCAGATCGCACCGATGCTTTCATCCACGCGCAACTGGTCGAACGCCACATGGTATTTAAACGTCCGATCAGCGAAGGTTTCGATCTCGGGTCGGGCGGCGGTAAACATGTTATCCGCCAGCCCGACG